>CAZAYE010000158.1:0-6424 GCA_964489255.1 uncultured Enterobacteriaceae bacterium | reverse complement strand
GCCCAGGTCGGGCTCTCCGGCAGTACCAAACTGGAGGCTGGGGTTCGTATGGGTGGCCAAGTCGGTGCGGCCGGACACCTCACAGTTGGCAAGAACACCATGGTGGCAGCCCAAAGTGGCATCCCGCATGACGTGCCGCCTAACTCGCTGATTGGTGGCTATCCGGCGGTAGATATCCGTTCCTGGAGACGCTACTCTGCCGTTCTGCCCAAGTTGCCTGAGATCTTGCGCCGACTACGGCGGATCGAACAGGCAGTGTTGGCCGTGAAGAATGAAGAGTGAATAGGGAAGAATGTGAAAGAAAACGCTGACGAGAAGCCAAGGGCAATTCTTCACTCTTCATTCTGAACCCTTCACTGGGTTTTCTCTGTGGCGCAGAAAAAACATCCATCTGCCCCGATTCCTCGTATCTCAGGACAGGAGGAGCGAGCTGTGGGCGTGGCCACCGCACGTCGGCAGCAGGATGACCGCGCGCTGATTGCCGCGATCGCACGCCGCCAGTCGGAAGCTCTCGATCAATTGTACGAGAGATACCAAGCCGTGGTGTACCATCTCGCCCTGAAGATCCTGAATAACCGCGAGAGTGCGGAAGAAGTCATGTATGAAGTGTTCTGGCAAGTGTGGCGCGAGGCCGAACGCTATGATGCCCAGCGCGGAAGTGTAGGGGCCTGGTTGGCTACCGTAGCGCGCAGTCGTGCCATTGATGCCCTCCGTGCTCGGAAAGGGAACCCCGCGTCTGAAGATGATATCGCGCAGCGTCCGGTTGCGACGGACCCGACTGAGGATCCGGAAGAACAAACAAGCCTTGCTCAACGCGCGGCGCTGGTGCGCTTGGCCCTAGATAGTTTGCCGGTCGACCAGCGTAGAGCCTTAGAGTTGTCTTTTTTTAGTGACCTCAGTCACCTGGAGATAGCCGAGCAATTGCAGGAGCCGCTTGGCACGGTGAAAACTCGGATTCGAACAGCCATGCTCAGACTACGCGAGCGGTTACGTCCGCTCTTAGGTGGGACTTCATGAACCACCAGGAAATCAAAGAGCTACTGCCTCTCTATGCGCTGGGCGGGCTTGAGGCCGAGTCCGTTGCTGCTGTCGAGCGCCATCTGTCTGAGTCCTGTGACTCATGCTCGGTCGAGTTCCGCCAATGGCAGGAGATTGTCGGGTTGATTCCTTTGGGCCTGACTCCGTCTGGACCGAGCCCAGCGGTGAAGGACCGCCTCATGGCCAGGGTACGGCAGGATCTCGGGGCCAAAGTCATTCCGCTGCAACCGCGACGCAAGCGCAGAGTTTGGATGACTGTTCCCTTGGCCGCGGCTGCGGCTTTGCTCCTGGTAATTGGTGGGCTGCGCTATCAAGAAGTCAGGAGAATTGCGGTTGAGCAATCAGCTCGAGCAGAAACAGTTGCCGCGTTGCTCGCGCAAGCGCAAGAGAAACTTGCCAGCCGTGAAGCGGAGCTGCAGCGGCTGACTGTGCGACTCGACGAACAGCAAACCGTGGCGGCAGAAAAAGCCCAGAGAATTGCCCAGCTTGAAGCTTCTTTAGCTGAACAACAAGTTGCGTTGGCTGAACAGCGCCAGGTCGTGAGTTTGCGCGAACAAGAGCTGGCGCGGATACAACAGAGTATCGGTACGGAAGGAAAGCTCATTGCAGCCAAATACGAACAAGACCTCGCGAGCCTCAAAGCTGACCTGGCTCGTCAGCAGGAGGCGATGGCTCGCAGCGAGCACGAATTGAAAGAACTTCATGTGACATTCGAGCAGCAACGCGCGACAGTCGAAGCCAGCACCCGAGAGACTGCCCAGCTCCGTGATGCGCTTGCTCGCCAGCGCGGGGTGATCGAGGTGCTCACCTCGCCCGGCTTACGGGTGAGTTACTTGCGGCAGGCAAAAAGTGGAGTGCCGACTAAAGGACATGTGTTGTGGAATGAACGCCGAAAAGCCTGGTTGTTCTACGCCTTTGGCATGCCCCAGCCTCCGCCTGGCAAGGAGTATCAAGTGTGGTTCATGACCGACAAGGAAGGACCAGTGAGTGCTGGGGTGTTCACGCCGGATCAGGGTGGGACAGGTTGGGTACTTGCCTCATCCCCGTCCAAACTCCTTGGCGATATCAAAGCTGCAGCCATAACCCTCGAACCCGCCGGCGGGCTGCCAAAACCATCAGGAGAGATGTACCTGCGTGGGTCGCTGTGAGAGACGCTCTAGGTCGAGCATGCCTCACGAGACTGCTCACTCAGCCACCTTCAGCACTGCTGCGCCGTTGATCTGGTCGTGTTTCAACTTCCAGAGGGCTGCATTCGCCTGTTCCAGCGGAAATTCTTCGGTGTGCGTGCGCAGGGGAATGGCGGTGGCCAATTCGAGGAGTTCTTTACCATCCTGGCGAGTGTTGGCGGTGACGCTGCGGAGGTTGCGCTCATAGAAGAGTGTCACCTCGTAGTCCAAGGTGGGAATAGGAGTCATGTAGACCCCTGCCAGAGCCAGTGTCCCTCCCCGATCCAAGGCAGCCAGGGCGCGGGGGACCAACTCGCCTGCTGGCGCAAATATGACGGCGGAGTTGAGCTTCTCCGGAGGCGTTTCGCTTGCAGCGCCTACCCAGACTGCTCCCATACTGCGGGCCAGTGCCCTGTGCTTGTCTCCCCTCGTGGCAACATAGATTTCACAACCCCAGTAGCGAGCGATCTGGATGACAATATGAGCCGAGGCTCCAAAACCATAGAGGCCTAAGCGTTCTCCCGGTCGTACATTGCTCCGGCGCAACGCCCGGTATCCGATAATACCGGCACACAACAAGGGTGCCACTGCGACCGCAGGGACATGAGCTGGGAGCGGATACACAAAGTCTTCTGGTGCCGTAACGTATTCAGCGTAGCCACCGTTAACGTCATAGCCGGTGAAGCGAGGAGCGGTACAGAGGTTTTCATCGCCCCGGGTGCAATATGGACACGTTTGGCAGGAGGCATGGAGCCACGCAACCCCGACCCGGTCTCCTTCCTTCAGCCAGTGCCCAGTCTCTGGCCCCATCTTTACGACTGTGCCAACCGCTTGATGCCCTGGAGTGACTGGGCTTTTATGTGGAGGTAGATCTCCCTCGACGACATGCAGGTCGGTTCGGCACACCGCGCAGACCTCGACGCGAATTAGCACCTCGCCCGATGCCAGCTCCGGTACTGGGAGATCAACGAGCACAAGGGGATTGTTGTCGATTGGTCCCCGCTGTTCGACTATCATTGCTCTCATAGGTCCGCTCCTCTTGTCTCTTTTCATGCAAGCCGTCTTGCTCGTGCTGGGGAAGTTGCCTTTTCTCAATTATAAAGACATTGTGCTTCTCAGTGGCGCAAGAGACCAGCCTCCAAGAAAGCATAACTCTATTACATGAAGCAATTTTCCGGGTTTTTCCTTTTCCTTATCCTTTCTTGGTGTTCCCAGACCTTTGCTCTCAACATCGATGATCTAGATCCGGATCAGGAATGGACGATCAAGACCCTCGTGATCGAAGGGAACACGAACTTCTCTGCCAGCGTCCTGCGTGCCGAGATGGTGACGACAGCCCGTCCCTGGTATAGCCCCTGGCGTCCGCATCCACAGTTCGATCCGGTAACCTTTAAGACTGACATCGAACGGCTCACTCGCTTCTATCGAGCGCGAGGATACTACGAGGCCACGGTGTCGTACGACCTGGAGGCACACGAGGTCGATCACCTGGTCTCTATTCGGATCGAGGTCAAAGAGGGGGCCCCAGTACAGGTCACTCAGGTCACTCTCGAGGTGACGGACGAGCCAGAACTCATCCCCGTATTAGAAACCTTGCGGTCTTCGCTGCCACTAGCCGAAGGTTCGGTCTTTACCGAAGAAGGCTACCAGGAAACCGAGGCAAGGATCAAGGAATTCTTTCTTGAACAGCACCGCGGACGGGTCAAAGTCGAGAGAAAAGCTACTGTCCTGCTCGACCAAAAAGCAGTTCAGGTTCAGTACACTGTCCAGGCAGGACCCCTCACGGTCTTCGGCGAGACTCAAGTAGAAGGAACACAGCAAGTTGATCCTACACTAGTGATGCGAGAGTTGACGTATAAACCGGGAGAGCCATTTTCCGCCACTGCGATTGCAGAATCACGCAAGAATCTGCTCAATCTTGATCTGTTTAGCTCGGTGCGATTTCTAGAAGGAGAGTCTGCCGTCGATCCCCAAGCGATGCCGATGCTAGTACGCGTTGACGAGAAGCCTTTTCGTGAGTGGCAAGCTGGTATAGGCTTCGGGACCGAAGACCAAGTCCGCGGCCAGGTGCGCTGGCGACACAACAACTGGCTGGGTGGCGGACGCAAGCTTGATGTGCAGGTCAAGGCCTCTTCTCTGATCCGCAATATCGATGTCAGCTTTCTCCAACCCCACGCCTTGGGTCTCCACAACCGTTTTTCTCTCACCTTTCGGCCACAGCAGCTCGACGAACCTGGATATCTGCTCAACGCGACGCGCTTGCAGCCGAGGTTTGAGCGTGACTTTACGCGAACGCTCTCCGGGTTTGTCGCCTACCGGCTAGAATATGATCAGTTAAGCAACGTCTCCTCGTCCACTGCGCGTGTTCTGCGCGAGTTTCAAAGAAAAGGCGCACTCTCAGGTCTCTCCCTCGGGTTTGCCTGGAACACGATGGACGATCCGTTAAATGCCACGAAGGGAGGAGTGGTCTCCTTCTCCGCCGAGCAGATTGGTGATGGCTTGGGGGGAGATTTCAGTTTTGCTAAGTTCCAGGGAGAAAGCAAAGGGTATCGTCTGATTGCGCCGCGAACAGTATTGGCGGCACGGCTGAAGCTCGGCTTTGCCGACCCTGTTGGCGCTGGTGAGGAAGTGCCGCTTTTTGAGCGATTTTACGCAGGTGGGATTAATAGCGTGCGTGGCTACGGCCGTCATCGTTTAGGGCCGCTCTCTGCGTCAGACGACCCGGTGGGAGGGCGGAGCCTCATGGAGGGATCTCTCGAGTTGCGGCGACAGTTCACTGAGAAGCTCGGTGGCACGCTGTTCCTCGATTTTGGTCAGGTTTCCCTACGCTCCTTCGAGGTACCTGTCGATGATCTCAAATACGCGACTGGTTTTGGCGTACTGTATACAACTCCCATCGGGCCGTTGCTCCTGGCTTTGGGATTCCCGTTTGATCCTCCACGAGAGGATAAGCCATGGGAAGTGCATTTTAGCATTGGACAGTTTTTCTAAACCGGAGGTGAGGTGGTATGGGTGGTACAAGAACGTGGCGATGGCTTCGTCTCATGGCTTGGCTTGCAGGTGGAGTTGGCATCTTCCTTGTCCTGCTTATCCTCGGCTTTGGATTCTATACTCGAACCGACCATTTTCAGCGGTTCTTGCGGGCGCAAGTGCTTGCGGCTCTCCAAGCATCGGTCAATGGCGAGGTGTCGCTCGAACGGGTGAGTGGGTCCGTGTGGGAGGAACTCCGCTTGCATGGGCTCTCCCTCCGTCAGAATGGGGTAGGGGTTGTCTCCGTTCCGCAAGGGACGATTGTCGTGCACCTTCTTCCTCAACTCCTCTCATTACTTGGTTCTTCCTCTGTTCATATCGCTAAGGTGACCCTGACCGAGCCGGTCATTCGGCTCGTGCAAGAGCCGGAGGTGGGATGGAATCTCACCCACGTGCTCAAATCGTCTGATGGGCCCCAGGAACTGCTGCCGCTGAGCTTCTTTTTTCCTCACCTGCGCATCATCAATGGTCTGGTCTTGGTTCGGCAAGCTGATGGCAAGGAATTCCAACTCACGACAGTCTCGGTGGAGGGAAATCTCGCGCTCTTGCCTGCCGCAATGCGAGCTGACCTCAACCAGCTGAGTTTTGCTCTTGCTGGTCCGGACGTTCCCGCGCTACAGTGGAGTAGCCGCCTGGTGTATGAAGATTCGGGAGGTCTTCAGCGGGTCTCGTTGCAACCTCTCGATCTGCGCACAGCGCAATCGCACCTACAGTTATCTGGATCGGTAGACAATCTTGCCGCGCCCACTCTGGCTCTGAAAGCGACGATCGAAAAGCTTGCTGCGACTGACATCGGCCTGTTCTTACCGGCCCCACGTTTCCAGCAAGATCTCTCCGGGACTCTAGAGATAACCGGGCCACTCTCGGCTCTGCAGGTTGGCGTCGCTTTGGCAGCGCCAAGCGGCCGTGTGACTACAGCCGTCACCGCGAACCTGTCGCAAACACCCCCAGGGGTTCAAGGCACGCTCCAAGTAGAACGGTTTGCCGTGGACAAAATCCTCCACATTCCTGACGTCGCTGGAGAAGTAAACGGACAGGTTGCTTTCCAAGGAGCCTCGCTTGAAACGCTGCACTCCACACTGACCGCGCACGTGTCGAATTTGCTCGTATCTGGGCGCCAGCTTGGCGACCTCTCGCTCATTGGGAACTTCGACAAAGGGCGGCTTGCGCTCACGGCAGAAGCGAAAGGA
>CAZAYE010000157.1:6167-7223 GCA_964489255.1 uncultured Enterobacteriaceae bacterium | reverse complement strand
GCTGGCCTCAACGGGCGACTTACCCTTATCCAGGATGAGGAGCTAAAGACGATTCTCAGCCAGGTAAAAGAGCTGAACCAGAACGAGGGACGGTTGTCAACGTTTCTCAAAGAACTGAACCGCCAGGCAGCGTCTTTTGTTGTGTAGGGGAATGGCAGATGGACATCTACCGAGGAAGGCTAGAACTGTTGGACTACGTCTTCTTTGCTACGGTGGAGCGGGGAAAGGTCTACGAGACGGGAGCTTTTATTCATAACTATGCACTCGCCTATGCTTTGCGGCTGGCTTCTGCCCCCTACGGTCTTACGGTTCAGGAACCCCATTACGAAGAGGAACTACGCCCCCTGAACGAGCAAGGGCTGTACGTCACTCCGGCTGAACCTCTGGGCGTGGGTCACCGGCGGGTGCAGTTTAACACGATCGCGGAAGGGTATGGTTTTGCCGGCAAGGAACGGTCGCTTGGCTATCCGGATTGGGGCTTTGTCAGGATGCTGCGGCCAGAAAGTATGTTCCAGTTCTACGTACTCCTTGCTAACCCGGATGCCTCCTGCATCTCTCCGACGCTGTCCCTCGCAGTGAGTGGGCGTCCCGCCTACATCCGCCTTGGGAAGTTTCCTGGTAAAGCCAAGGTTTCTCTCCAAAGAGCTGAGACAACAGAAGCAAAACAGGGAGATTTCACCGCTAACGCTCTGCTCAACTGGCGAGACTTGGCGTCGGAACCGGACGTGCCCGGCGATATTTATGCCACCGCTCTGCCGACCCGCCTTATTGCGAACGCGCAATTTCGCCAAACAGGTTATTACGTTTCTCGGTTTGGGGAAAAAGACGAAGTCCGACTGCCCCTCAACATGCGCTTTGTCGCTCGACCCACGACCAAAAGGGGGAAGCGATGAGTCTCACAATCGACCTTGCTCCGATCGCCTACGATCAGTCAGATGCCAGCTGGCTGCCTGGTCGCAGACCATACCTTTATCAACAACAGGTACATCGACTCGTGCGTGAAGCCCTGGAGAGGAAGGAGACCTTATGTCTTTTCCTGGTTACGCCGACCGGAAG
>CAZAYE010000157.1:0-6157 GCA_964489255.1 uncultured Enterobacteriaceae bacterium | reverse complement strand
ATCCTAACCGGAGAACCGGTTCTCGGTGTCTACCCGACCAACGAGTTGATTGCTGATCAGGAGAGGGCGCTAAAGGCCGAATTTGCAGCTTCGGGAGCAAACCGCGTACTGCGGGTGGACAGCAACGAGCTCGACCGCTGGCAAATAGATCTTGATCTAAAACGTCATAGCGAAACTCTCGAAACTCTTCTGAACTGGAAATGGGTGCTGTTGACCAATCCGGATATCCTCTTCTATCTGTTCTTTGGTCTCTATCAGGGGCAGCCTGGGATCGCCGAACGACTCTTTAGGTTGGTTGGCGACGTGTACTCCACTTTCGTCTTTGATGAATTTCACCTTTACAACATCAAGCAAGTTGCAGATGTCGCTTTCCTCGTTGGTGCTCTCCAGCGGATCAATCCTGCCCGTGGACGAGTTTTCCTTTTTGCTTCGGCTACGCCCTCATCGCCTATTGTTCCTTTGCTACGGGAAAAATTGGAGTTTCGTGTTGAGCTGATCGAGGACAAACCTTCAGAAAACCCTCAAGCCAGGACAATAGCCCAACCGTTGCGGCTTACCCTGGTTCCAGCCGACCTCGACCATTGGCAGGGGACGACTGCTCTTGCCGAGAGTGTCGAGATCGTAAACGCCTACCGGCTGGCTTACCCCCAGGGCCGGTTTGTCACAATTTTTGACTCGGTAGCTGGGACTATAGAAGTTGCCCGCCTTTTTCGTGACCGCTATCCAGACTTGGCCGTGGGAGAAGTGCACGGCTTGAGTTCGCAAGAGGCTCGCGAAGCAGCTACGCGGCGACAGGTCACTGTTGGTACGTCAACAATCGAGGTCGGTATTGATTTCAAGGGCGATCGAGAGAAGGACTTTTTGATTTTCGAAGCCCGCACCGCCGGGCAATTCATCCAGCGTTTGGGCCGTATCGCTCGCCACGAAAAAAGTCTCGCTATCCCAAACCATGCTCTCGCCTTGATCCCTCCCTACGTGTGTAACTTCCTGACGAGTAAGCTAGCCGGGAGATCTTCGATTACCCGCAGGGAACTATATGGCCTGATCGAAGAGGCTTACGCCCGGCCGGAAGATTTCCAGGGCTATCTCCACAAACATGCCCCGACAGAGTTACACGCGGCTGTGCGTTTCATTCGTCCCATGTTTCAACCAGACGACCGACCGCGCATAAGTCAGGCATTGGAGGAGCTACTTTCTTCTCTGACAGGTAACACTCCCGGACAGGCTGCTGCAAAGCATCGGAACTACGAGGAGCGGGGCATTCTGGCTCCACTGTTGACTTTTCGCGGAGCAGAATTCGAGGCTGCCCTAATTGACGAACGCGAAGAAGATACAGGTTTTCCCGCCAAACGTTACAACCTGTTCTTCCTCCTTCGCCGTGGTAAATTCAACGAACTGAGTGAAGAGGATTTTCTCCAAAAAATTATATCTTTGGGAAATGAATATCCTGAGTGGGAAGAGCAGGTTACCAGAGAGCGGCGCTTTGCCAAGCTCATTGAGCGAGGTCCAGATAAACTTTTAGGTGTCTACGGCCACTTCCGACTCGAAGAACTACTTCCCAAGACACGACGAGTGTGGTTCGAGATCGGACAGGATGAAATCTGGGGAAAGAAGGGAGATGTGGTTGTCATTTCTGGGCTCACTATAGCGACTGATCCCTCGATTCCGCTCCATCAACTAAATCGCTTTTTCCGACGTAAGTGCCTCGTGGCATGGTTTATAGACACACCACCGGCAACTATCCGTTTTGGCCGGGTTCTACCGGCTCTCTTCGCTGTCCATGAGCTGCGGGTAATCCTGCCAGGAGGAAAAGTTAGCAAAGCTCCGTGGAGTGTCGCCTTTAATCAAAGCGCTTTCTTTTTAAGCAGCCTGTATTGGAAACTAAGTCATTCTACTAAGGAAGCTTTGGTGATTTGATCGGCGTGCTCCATTTGAGGGTTAGAATGGCACACTCAAAAACTCAGAAGAGGGAAAACTCATCATTTGCTACAGCCATGCCCGGTCCACTTCAAGCGCGAGTACTCTTCTTCCCACTCCTGATAGCTTTCTGGCGCCTCGACTGGTTCTGCAGAGAGCAAGGCGCGGATCGCTTCAGCCTTTTCTTGAGCGCGGCGCTGACGCAGGCAAATTTGTTCCAGCGTTTCGCGTACTACAACGCCGATCTTTTTATGCTCTCGGGCCGCAAGGGCGGCAAGGTTACGGTATTGCTCTTCGGTCAGAAGCACTTGCACTTTTTTGGTGTAACGAGACATGGCTGCTTCCTTCTGAAAAAGAACGTAGTCGGAGCAAGATAGAGTGTCAACGATGATCCTCTGCCGTGACCAATATGAGATCGTGCTTCGACAGGCTCAGCACGAACGGTTCTCTGTCTTTTGATATTAGCAAAGCGGAGTTTTCCTATGCCCTACGCCATCGTCATTCATGCCTTTCCGAAAACTGATCTGCCCCTGGTGCATACGCAAGGCAAGGTCTTGCACGGCTTATTCTATGAACTGCTGCAGAAGGCCAGTGCCACGAAAGGCGATACAGTCCATAGTATCGATGGACTCAAGCCCTTTTCGACCACACTGCTCTTGAATGAGCGGCAACGGCGGGCCGAACACATCCGCACTGGCGAAGAACTGAAGATTCGTTTCACGTTCCTCGACGACTCGCTCTATCCGCTCCTGGCGCGCTATTTTTTGTCTACACTGGATTTGACTTTTGATCTGGTACGAACCGAGTTGACGGTTGCTCGTATCTTGACAACTCCCCACAGCGGAGAGGAATGGGCCGGCTGCACGTCGTTTGAAGACATCTACGCAAACGCCTCTGACTCGGAGAAGCAGTTCTCGTTTCAGTTTGTCTCGCCAACTTTCTTTAAGCGCGGCGGCGGACCAGCGTATCCGGACCTGATTGTACCGCTCCCGCTGCCTGACTTGCTGTTTGGCAGCTTGCTGCGCAATTGGAATCAGTTTTCCGCTTCCTCCTTCGTTGAAGCAAATCTTCTCAAGGAGATCTGTGTGCATCATCTCGAAGTCACTCATCATCGTATCTCTTCACAACTGGCGCGCCTGGTCTTCCCGCGGGAGGATGGAACGTATCGCACCACGACGTTCCCAGGCTTTGTCGGCTCTTGTTCTTTTCGCTTAGTGGAGTTGCACGATCGCTCCATCGTCAAAACACTGAACACCTTAGCGGATTTTGCTTTCTTCTCAGGAATAGGCGCGAAAACTACTATGGGGTGCGGGATTGCTAAACGTATTGAGCGGGTGTAGGGCGCGTTTCACGCGCCATTTGTCGGTGCGCAGTGCGCGCCCTACGATCTGCGCGTTCTTTTCTGGGGTTGGCGCGCGTACGACGATGGGATGTGGCGTAGCTAAAAGGCTGTAGCCTAAGTATGGACGACTTCGTCTTTCTCTCCGCACTGAATCAGTACGATTACTGTCCGCGACGGTGCTACTACCTTTTCGTTGAGAACACTTTCCTCGACAATGAACACACTGTTGAGGGCTTACTTCTCCATACCCGCGCCAACTCGGGCGAGGTCAGTACACGTGACGGTACCCTACAACTTCGCAGCGTGTACCTGTTCTCGCGAGCACTGGGAATCTGTGGCAAGGCAGATGTCATCGAAGAAAAAGATGGAGAACTCTATCCAATCGAACACAAAAAGGGCCGGCGCGGAGAATGGCAGAACGATGCCCTCCAGCTCTGCGCGCAAGCCTTGTGCCTGGAAGAGATGCTCGGAAGAAGCATAGAGAAAGGGTATGTCTATTATGCGGCGACTGGCCGACGGCAGGAAGTAGCGTTTACCGCCGAATTGCGACAGCAGACGCTCGACACGATTGCTGCGGTGCGTCGGCTCATCGAGTCTGGTGACCGTCCACCGAATCCCTACACGCCACGCTGCAAGGGATGTAGTTTGTCTGATCTTTGCCTCCCCAAAGAAACGGCGCGACTCCGCGGCGACTTGAGCACGACGAGAAAAGCTCGTGCGTCTTCTTCTGCTCCCCGTTCGCGCAGCGCAACTGACGAGTAATTATGTCAACACTGTATCTCACCCAACAGGATTCCGTGCTGCGCAAAGAGGATGAGCGGCTCAAAGTCACCTTGAAAGGTGAGACCTTGCTCGACCTTCCCATACTGAAGGTAAACCAGGTTGTGATCATGGGACGGGTAACGGTTACGCCCCATACGGTCGCTGCGCTGATGGAACGGCATATCTGTCTGACCTACCTTACTGAGCATGGTCGCTATATCGGACGCATTGAGCCGGCTTTTTCCAAGAATTCGTTGCTGCGCCGCGCGCAGTATGCAGCCGCCTTTGATGAACACCGAACACTCCATCTGGCGCGTGGCTTCGTCATGGGCAAACTCGCCAATCTGCGAGTGACCCTGTTACGAGCCGCACGGAATACGGAGGGACTCAGTGTTGATGACGCGGTAGAGGCAATCCGCGGAGCTGAGCGCCGGGCGGAGAGGGCCGAAGACCTCGAAGTCTTACGCGGTCACGAAGGAGCAGGCTCGGCCGCCTATTTCGGCGCGTTTGGCCACCTCATCAAAGCAGAGGGATTCTCTTTTACCAAGCGAGTCAGACGGCCACCGACCGATCCGGTCAATGCGCTCCTCAGCTTCGGCTATGCACTGCTGGCGAACGATCTCCACGCCGCGGTCAACACGCTTGGCTTCGATCCGTACTGTGGCTACCTGCATGCCGATCGTTACGGTCGCCCTTCGCTCGCACTGGACTTGATGGAAGAGTTCCGGCCTCTCGTCGTCGATTCCGTCGTACTTACGTGCCTGAACAAGCGGGTCATCCAGATGGGTGACTTTAGCGTGAGTCTGGGAAACGTCCACAGCCTAACGCCAGAGGCGCGCAAGAAGTTCTTGCTCCAGTACGAAGAGCGCAAACAGACCGAGATCCAACATCCACTCTTCGAATACAAGGCAACCTACCAACGCTGCTTCGAGCTCCAGGCGCGGATTCTGACGAAATGTATCCAAGGCGAGCTTGAACGTTATGAACCGTTTGTGATTCGCTGAGGTGGGCTCTGTAAGAGGTCGATATGTTTATCGTAGTCTCATATGACGTTGCCGATGACAAACGGCGCAGTCGAGTTTTCAAAACGCTCAAAAATTTTGGCCAATGGATGCAGTTCAGTGTCTTTGAATGCGAAGTTGACAAAGCGAACTTCTTACGGCTCAAGGATCGGCTCGACCACTTGATCGAGCCAGAGAAAGAAGACAGCATCCGTTTTTACTTTCTGTGCGAGAGCTGCAAGCGGCAGATCGAGCGGATCGGCGGGGAAAAGCCGCGAGAGGAGGGGGCGGTCGTTGTGTAATTGGAGGAGCGCGGATCGAAGCTGTTGGCAAACTCCAGGGAGATGCGCGTTGAGAAGAAAATCGAGAGAGAAGGAGGGGTTAACGAAGGTGGAGATGAGAGAGCACTCGCTATGGACGGAACAAACAGCCTGCGAGACGGCGGATCGCGCGATGAGACCGCTAAGCTGGCGTTTTGGCGACAAAAGTGATACCAACTGTTGAAACGAACCGCTTACTCCGTAGGAGATTGAAACACGTCCAGCCCACTGCTTCCAGCGAATCATCCGTGGTTGAAACGAACCGCTTACTCCGTAGGAGATTGAAACCAAGGTGACGGCGGACTGCCCGGCGCCCTGCTGCGACGTTGAAACGAACCGCTTACTCCGTAGGAGATTGAAACCATATCAATCACGCCTTCCTCCACGCCTTCCTCGTGTTGAAACGAACCGCTTACTCCGTAGGAGATTGAAACCCAGGTTAGTCTCTCTTTCTTCCTTGCCAAGTCTTCGGTTGAAACGAACCGCTTACTCCGTAGGAGATTGAAACGACTTCCGAGAGGTCGCCCAAACCAATCATGCTGGGTTGAAACGAACCGCTTACTCCGTAGGAGATTGAAACCCGCGAAACGGCCGACGGGGTGAAACACCTCGGCTCGTTGAAACGAACCGCTTACTCCGTAGGAGATTGAAACGATGCCTTGCGGGGAGGGCAAAGTCCCCGCAAGAGGGAGGTTGAAACGAACCGCTTACTCCGTAGGAGATTGAAACCCTCTTCACCCTGCGGGGCCTGCCCACCGAAGTGGGGTTGAAACGAACCGCTTACTCCGTAGGAGATTGAAACAGGTTCATCGCTC
>CAZAYE010000156.1:0-7224 GCA_964489255.1 uncultured Enterobacteriaceae bacterium | reverse complement strand
AGGTGTGGTTGCCGGGCGAGCGTTCGCTGAGGCTGGTAGGATCGGGGTGAGGGTATGTCTCGGCCACAGCTTTGCCGCACGTCCCCTCACCCTGTCTCCTTCGACAAGCTCAGGACAGGCCTCTCCCGCGCCAGGGGAGAGGGGCCCTGCGCCTCAGGCGCAGATCGAATGGCTGAAGTCTGACTAGTCGCCCGGCGGCATCTCGAACCCGCCAACAACATCAGCCAGACGGCGGGCGAAGTCGATCGGCGTCCGGTCCTCAAGGTACGGCCCCACGATTTGAATTCCGACTGGTAGTCCAGCAGCGGTACGACCGACAGGCGCAACCGTTGCCGGGAGGTACGCCAAGCCGATCACGCCGGTCCACACGATCTGATCGAGATAGGGACGCGGCTGGCCATTCACTTGGATTGTCCGCGCCAGAAAAGGACTGCTGTGATCGTGCGGGATGGCCGCGGTCGGTGTAACAGGACAGAGGAGAATATCGTAGTTCTTAAAAAACTCTGCCCACCGCGCCCGGTACTGCGTACGCTTCTCATGCGCAGATAACCAGTACCGATGCCGCAAGGCGGTGGCCTGGGCAAATTCAGCCAGCAAACTGTCATCATTGTGCGGCAGGTCAGCAGCCATCTCGACGAATTTCTCGAATTGTTCTCGAGACAGCCCTGGAGCAGTGGCTGCCCAGAGTAAACGCCGGAACGTCCGTGCGGCCTCAGCAAACTGAACGGCCGGACGGGCTTGTTCGTCAACTGGGACGCCAGCCTGGCGAAGCGCTTCGACCGTAGCCGTGAAACGATTTCGCACCTCAGTATCGAGCGGGCAGCTCAGTTCGTCGAACCAGGCGGCTACTCGGTATGCACGCAGCGCAGCGCGGCGCGGCGGCGGCAACTCCAACCGCCAAGCAACTGCTTTATCCGAGTCAGGCCCTGCAAGAATGTCCAACGCAAGGGCGAGGTCGTCCGTACTCCGCGCGAGTGGTCCAGCCACAGCAAGGTCTGCTCTTGAAAGCGACCCTGGCGGTCCAGGGATGTGGCCGTGCAGAGGAATAATTTCGAACGTTGGCTTGTGGCCATACACTCCACAGTAATGCGCCGGAATGCGAATCGAGCCACCGATGTCGCTGCCCAGTTCTAATCCCGTCAGTCCGGCAGCCAGTGCGGCTGCCGATCCGCCAGAAGAACCGCCAGGAGTCCGAGTCATATCCCACGGATTGTTAGTTGTGCCAAAGACCGGATTGTAGGTCTGCGCATCCATGGCGAAGGTCGGTGTGTTGGTCTTGCCAAAGACAACAGCTCCGGCGGCAACCAGCCGCGCAATCGCCGTTGCGTCCTGAGCCGGGACATACTCTGCATGAACCGACGCACCGGCAGTTGTGCGCAGTCCCGCGGTCTCATAGGTATCCTTCACAGTTATGGGCAGGCCATGCAAAGGCCCGAGCCACTCACCACGCGCGAGCGCGGCATCGGCGGCATCGGCCCGTTGACGTGCCCTTTCAACGTCGAGTGTCACCACGGCATTGAGCTTTGGGTTGTAGCGCTCGACGCGTTTCACATAATGCTCTAATAGTTCGCGGCTACCGACCTCACGTTTGCGGATCGCTGCGACCAAATCACAAGCTGAGCGGAAGGCGATGTTAGCCACAAGGAAACCCTCCTCGGTTTGAAAATGAGAGTGGCTCTTCGCTGTTAGCTCTTAGCAGTTAGCCAGACAAAAAGCGGAAAGGCTAAAAGCTAGCGCTAAGAGCTAATAGCAGTTTCATAGCTTCCCCGGCTCCGCGGCTTTAGCCCAGCCTTCGGACAGCGGCACAAGATAGAACATCTCAACCCGCCGTGACTTGAATTTCCACTCACCATTCACCTTCTCGTATTCGTCGTGCAACCGTCCAGCGCCGATCAAGCTCTGCTCACCGCGGGTCGCGCGGTTCTCTAACGAGCAGGTGCCAGTGGCACGATCCCCCTGAATGCGGATCACGTGGTTGGTGAAAAACGGCTTGACCTTGAGCGGCCAAGTCGAGCGGTAAAAGTCCTTGAGTGCTTCCCGGCCTTTCATGACGCCCCTGCCGAGCGAACTGAAATCTACCGCCCCGTCCTCCGTGAACAGATTCGCCATGCGTTCGGCATCCTGGGCTTCGATCGCGAGGCCATATTCATAGGTCAGCTCCTTGATCTTCTCACGATCCCATAACTCCTGAACCATCTCTTCGAGCTTCATGGGGTTCCTCCTTTTTTCCTTTTGTGTTTGCGCAAAGCCTTTCACCACCATCCCTATTAACGCAACAGAGAGCAAGAACACAATGATCAACTTGGGTCACAGAGGTCTCTCCTCTGGTCGCGGATTGTACGACGAGGCAAAAAAGATAGGTAGAGGCGAAGCATTACAGCAGTAGGGGCACGGCATGCCGTGCCCCTACCTGTGCGGGAAACGAATCCTCTCACCAGGACTCATACAAAACTGCAAACTGTTCTAGCCAAAAAAGCTTCCTGCCTTGCTCTCCAGCCGTGTCCTCACCTTGCTGCTGGAGACGCACCCCTTGCTGTTTCTCAGGGCAGCGGCGACACTCGACGCTGTGGGGCCGCAACGCAAAAACTTCTTTCGCTACAAGCACTTTTGTGGTTACGGCTTCACCAATGCAGTTGGCCTTGGTTTTGCTCCCCCTTTTGGGGACATCACCGGTCATTCTTCTTTCACCAAAGTGTCACGAAGACGACAAAAAGCCCAAATACTTGAAGAGAAAATTCTGATTTCGTCACTCAGGTGACGACGATTTTCTTGCCCGGAAAGGACGACACCTCTATGGTGACTGGTGTTCACACGGGAGAAAGGACACAACGATGGCAGATAAAAAAGTGACGCAAACAGTAGAAGATCTGGCGACGGTTTATAAGACGCTTTTTGTTGATCTCCCGGCTGCCACCACCCGGTGGGGATTGGGAATTGGTGAAGAAAAAGAGGCGACAGAAACCGCCTGGAAAGCCTATGACGCAAGCGTACGGCTCGCCACGACGGCTGTTGATAATCTCTACCGGAGCCCGCTCTTCAGTGTGGCCGTAAGTCGCACCCTCACACAAGCGCTGCGTTGGCAGCGTATCGGCAACGCTATCAGCGGAACAGTCCTGACCGGACTGTGGCGAGCGCTGGGGGTGCCGACGACAGCCGAGGTGCAAGGGCTCTCTGACCAGGTACGGGCCCTGGAAACTCGGCTCGCACAGCTCGCGCAGAAAAAAGATGTCCAGAAAATCCTTGAACAGTTGCGGGTAAAGGAGACCCGTCCGCACGGCACCTTCCAGGCCCCACACCGGAACGGGCACCCTGCAGAGCGCGCGGCTGCCTAATCCCCTCCAGGCGGACAAAGGAAAAAGAGGAATGTTTAATCTTCTGCAAGATCTCTCGACCTCGTGGCTGAACGGCGCGGTTCGCACCTTCGAAGGCTGGCGTCGTGGGCTCACCTCGCCTTTTCCTCTGTACGAGGACCCTCCTTCAACTACTCCCTTCGAGGTGATCTACGAAGGAGGGAAACTGAGACTGCGCTACTACCGGCCAGAGGGAAAGCCGCAGACCACCCCTTTGCTGATGGTCTATGCCCTCATCAAGCGACCCTTCATCTTGGATCTGCAGCCTGGTAACAGCGTGGTGGCAAACCTCACTCGACAAGGGATTCCCGTCTATCTTACCGATTGGATTCCACCTACCCAATCCGATGCCTGGCGAGGATTTGACGCCTATATAAACGGCGACCTCGTCAATGCCGTGCAGGCCGTGCAGGAACACGCGAGAGTCGATCAGGTTTCCCTGCTCGGCTACTGTTTTGGCGGGCTGCTCAGTACCATCTACGCAGCACTCTATCCGGAGACCATCAAGAACTTCATCCCCCTCACCCTGCCGCTGGATATGAGCAAGCAAGATATTCCCCTCTTCCATCTCGCCAAGCAGCTGGACCCAAACCTTTTGACCGACGCGTTCGGCAATTGCCCGGCCTGGCTCATCAAAGCCGGGTTTACCTCTCTTTCGCCTGTGCACCATGCTCTAGACAAGCATGTCGGGTTATACCGGAACAAGGAACGGGAAGGATATACGGAGATGTTTGAGCTGTTTGAGCGTTGGATGAACAGCGACGTGCCTCTGGCCGGACAGCTCTTTCGCGAGTTGACCCGCGACCTCTTGCAGAACAATCTCCTCACGCAGGGGCGCTTCCAGGTTGGTGGCCAAACGGTTGACCTGCGGCACATTACCTGTCCGGTGCTCAACGTTCTGGGTGAGCACGATGATGTCGTCCACCCGCAGGCGAGTCTGTCTTTGACTGAGCTGGTTGGCAGCGACGATAAGCGCAACCTGGTTTTTCCGGCCGGCCACATCGGTGTCGTGGTGAGCGGCAGCGCGCAGAAGAAGCTCTGGCCTCAGGTTGGAACCTGGTTGAAGAAGCACGATCAGGTGTTGCACTAAAACCCTCTTGTTAAGTCGGGCGGGGCTCAGACCCGCCCGATCGCAGAACGCTAAATTTCCAGCAAATGCCACTGCGAGCCGCCATCCTATAAAGATTGAGTACATAAACACCCGGACAGACAAACATCCCCCTCCTGTCGGCGCCCCTCTTATCCCAGTTTGGGCCCAATTGAATCGAGAATTGGGATTACGCCTTCCCCTGTCTTCTTTCTCCCCTCTCCGCTTGCAAAAGTTATCAACACCTGTTAGCAAATGTCGGCTTGACCGATCGTCTTTTTTGAGGAGCAATGGTTTTGTAAGGCAGTCTGAAAGAAAGGAACGACCGATGCCGTGGCGGCTAGCAGCCTCCTACCCTGATTACCTGTACCAACTCGGCGCGCTGCTTCGTGATCCCATCTATTACGGGATCAAAGTCCCCCCCGGGCAGGGACAACCCATTCTCCTCATTCCTGGATTCATGGCTGGAGACTGGACTCTCGCAGTGATGGCAGGCTGGCTCAACCGTCTTGGTTATCGCGCGTATTTCTCAGGTATCAACTGGAACGTGGACTGTCCCAACCAGACCGGAGAGCTCCTGAGTTGGCGACTCGACTATCTTATCAAAGAGACCGCTCATCCCATTATTGTCATCGGGCACAGCTTAGGAGGAATGCTCGCGCGTTTCTTGGGCGTCAATTTCCCTGAGAAAATCCGTCATGTGGTCGCGATCGGGGCCCCGATCGATAACACCCTCCTTAAGGTTCACCCCCTCGTCCCTTTTACCTTTCGCACCCTGCAACGAGTACGGAAACGCACGAACGGGACTTCACCTGGCTGCGGTAGTTCCGCGTGTACCTGCTGGTTTAGACGAACCGCTTTCTCCTCACTACCGGCAGGGGTCGGTTTTACTTCAATCTTCAGCAAACGGGATGAGATCGTCGATTGGCGTTCTTGTATCGATCCTCAAGGAGAAAACCGCCAGGTCTCAGGCCGCCATATCGGCCTCATTGTCAACCGGCAAGTGTATCGGGTCCTGACCGACGTGCTCGCCAGCTACCTTTCAACCGGCCCAGAGATGAGGGAGTAGGAGCGTTTAGTAGCACGCTCCGACAGCTCGGAGAGAAGATTTTCTGGCTTCTAGGATTGTGGTGAGGAGAACTGCTGGGCCACCTCGTTCTTGATCTCGACCTTCTTGCTGTAGATATTCACCTCCCACAGCGCTTCATGGACGCCGGCCTTGTCCTTGTAGGTAAAACTTACCCAGTAGTCACCGGCAGGCCGAAAGATATTGAAATATTGACTGAGTTCCTCGATGAGGCGGTCTTTCTGCGAGGGCAGGCCAGCTTTCCAGGCCCCGAGTTCCCACTTGTCGCCCTTACGGCCATTCTCATCAGCCTGTTTCTCAATGTTTGAGATCACACTGAACAACCCTTCTCCAGGCGTATAGGCTTTGACAATCTGAATCGCTTGCTGCTCCTTGGGGCCCATCTCCTCCTTCTCTCCACACGCCCAGAGCAACGGGCAGCTCAAGAGCAGTATCAACAGGACAGCTTTGGCGCGCATATGAACATGTTGCATCCTCTTCTCCTCCAACTTTCTGGGTGTAAGATTCACGCGAGCAACGACTCCCTGCGGTGCGGCGCCAGATTGTACAATGAAAATTTGGCTTGGTCCATCTTGGCGATGGCAACGGACGGCAGCAGGCAGCGGTCAGAGGGACCCTTGCGCATTTGTCACCAAGGTGACAAATAATGAGCGCTTATGGCACGAGAACCTGTTTTGAATGTCACAACGCTCCGTCGTCTCAAGGCGCTTCCCTGGGCTTCAGACCGTCAGTTGGAGGAACTGCTCACTCACCTGTCGCTGCGCCGGGTCGAACGCCGCACGATCCTCTTCACTGAAGGGGCACAACCTGACGCTTTGTATTTGCTCGTGTCCGGGGTGATCAAACTCTCTCTGCGTAGCCTCGAAGGGGAAGATGTCTTGGTCAGCTTGATTAGCCCGGGCGAACTCTTCGGTATCACGGCCTTGATGCCGGACATGCAACGGGCCTTTCGTTCTGAAGCGTTCAGTGACTGTTGGGTGGCCACGATACAGCCTGAGACGTTCGTCACCACCCTGCTTGGCACTCCGTTCGCCAACTTTAGCGCCATGATGGGCAGTACCGTCAATCGCTGGTTCACCCTCCTGTACCGCTACGCCCACTTTCAGGGGTTGAACCTCCGCCAACGACTGGCCTTGGCTTTGTTAGAACTCGCGCAGAAGTTTGGGGTGCAAGATGATCGCGGCACGATCTTGATCCTGCAACTCACGCATGAGGATCTCGCTGATCTCATCGGGGCTTCACGGCAAAAAGTCACTGAACACGTGAAGGAGATGGAGCGGCAACAATTCCTCTTGCGCGACGGACGCAAGCTGGTTGTCTTCCCGCAGCGTCTGCAGGAAATTGTAAGTCTGTCCTCAGAAGGAAGAGAATTGATGGATCGTGCCTGACGAGAACTTTCCTGACAGAGAGCTCTCCATCACCGAGAGACGCGACTAGGTCGCGTCTCTCTCACCACCTAGAGCAGTTCTCAATTGCATGAGTCTTGGTGGTGCCGGCCTCTTGCCTGCATGAGCAGCAACGCGGCCAAGCTGGCCGCGCCACTAAAACCCAAAAAGACACAGCCGAGTGAGCACTGCGGTAGTCTGAGCTGGCAAAGAGAGCGTGCTTAGTACCGAGCGCCACAATTACAGCAGCGGTTTTCCCATAGGGGCAATCCTTGTGATTGCCCCATCTGGCCGGGCGAACACGAGGTTCGCCCC
>CAZAYE010000155.1:0-7231 GCA_964489255.1 uncultured Enterobacteriaceae bacterium | reverse complement strand
ATACCAATTTCGTAGGCGCGTTGAGCGTCGATGGGTTGACCAGTGAACAGGATCTGCTTGGTAAATGCTGGCCCAAGGATCTCCACAAGTTTATGGCCAAGCGGAAACGGAACGACCAATCCGAGGCGGGCCAGCGGCATGCCGAAGCGGGCTGCGTCTGAAGCTACGCGCAGGTCGCAGTGCAGCGCCAGCTCGCATCCGCCAGCGAGAGCATCGCCCTGGACCATGGCGATAGTCGGGTGGCGCGAACGCTCGATCTGCTGAAAAACTTTAGTGACGCCGGTCTCAGGGTCGCCGCCACCGGTCTGGCGTGAGCTTAGCTCGCGTAGGTCCAAGCCGGAGCAGAACGCTTTGCCTTCTCCGCGAATGACTATTGCACGGACCTCAATGTTCGTTTCGAGTTGGTGGAAAATGTTCGTCAGTCCTTCAAGGAGAGCAGTGTTAAGCGCGTTCCGTTTCTCCGGGCGGTTCATGGTTACGGTTGCGATACCGTCTTTGATCGTGCAGAGAATTTCTTCAGCCACGGTATTTCTCCTTTTCGATGTCGTGTGTGCTGTTACTCGGTAAACTTCCACGTATTTTCCGCCGTGCCGCAGATCCGCCAACGCGGGATGACGATGTTCGGATCCTTAGTTTCTTCGAATACGACTTCTACCGGCAAACCAATAGCGACCTCCTCTTCATCATTGAGCAGCGTGCCGGCGACACGAGTCAACGTTCCATCAGCCTCATGGCAATCGTCCAGTTCGATTAACCCGACGACATAGGGCACGGTCTCGATGAAGGCGCTGAGAATCGGCTGAGTGACGACCACGTAGCTGTGCAGCACTCCTTTGCCAGAAGTCTCGAACCAGGTCAGGTCCATCGAGGTGCATTTACTGCACGCCGGAAAAGGGGGGAACCATTTGTGACCACAAACTTTGCACTGCCTCACCAAATATTTGCGCTGCTTGGTGCCCATCCACCATTCGGCGGTGTCGAAGTCGGGGACGATAGTCAGTTTGCTGAAGTCAATTGGTCCAGGCATGATAAATCCTTTCTGCGTGTGTTCTGTGCTTTGCAGGAACCACTTACGCTGAGATCCCACGCAAAATCACCGAACTCGATGTAGCTTCGGTACCCCAACCCAGACAGGCGGCAATACGCGCGTTCTTCACTTGACGACAGCCGGTTTTACGGTCGTAGGTGTGCTTGCCTTCGGCCCAGCGTGGGCAAGCATCATCCGCCCGGTGGCGTAACTGGCGCACATTCTCGATGACCATGCTGATGCCGTGGGTGTATCCTTCAGACAGGTGGCCGCCGGAAAGATTCGATGGCAGTTCGTGGTCGATCTGCAAACGCCCACCCTTCACGAACTCACCAGCTTCGCCTTTACCACAGAAGCCGTAGGCTTCGAGCTGGATCAAAGTGGTGAAAGTGAAGGCATCGTAGCAGGAGATGAGGTTGACATCTTTCTGGCTGATTCCGGCCATGCCGAACAGTCGGTTGCGACCGTAGTTCCCGGCGACATAATGGATCTCTGGCCGCGAGTAGTTCCAAGACGGGCTCGGCGCCATGGTGCGACCAGTCCCGCCCATAATGAACACCGGCGGCTGGCGCAGGTCGTACGCGCGCTCACGCGAAGTCACGATCATGGCCGCAGACACGTCGGTCTCCAAGCAGCAGTCGAGCAGACGGAAAGGTTTCGCCACCCACCGCGAACGTTGATGGTCCTCAATGGTGATCGGGTTCCGCATGATCGCCTTGGGATTAAAGCTCGCGTGGTAGCGATGCGCAACCGCGATCTCGGCAAACGCTTTCGTCGTCGTACCAGTGTCGCGTAAATAGCGCATGGCGGACATACCGAACCACTGCGCTGGTGTGGTCCAGCCCCAGTGCATGTAGAACTGTTGGTCACCCACAGCCTGGGTTGGCGGCACCGGTCCGCTCGGCACCTGACCACCCATGCGTCGGCCAGAGCGACCATTCATTGAACGGAAGATGACAATCGTTTTGCAGTACCCGGCTTCAAGCAGGCCAATGGCGTGACCGACGAGAGCCTCGGTGCTCGATCCCCCACCAAAGATGTCAAGCGAGTAGTTGAGGCGGATGCCCAATGACGTGGAGACATGGTTGGAAGTGGTCGAGTCTCCAGCCTGGTAGCTGGTCATGCCATCGATATCGCGCGATTCCAGACCGGCATCGGCCATGGCTTTCTTTACCGCTTCACAAGCCATCGACAAAGTGGTGCGGTTCGAGGGTCGCAGATGCGGCGTCTCGCCTACACCGACTATACAATACTTATCAGTCAGCATTCCCATCCTTCCTCCTTTGAAAAGTTGCCAGTTACCAGTGAAAAGTTGCCAGTTACCAGTTGTCAGCTGCCAGAAAGAAATTACAAAAGGTTTTCACTGACAACTGAGAACTGACTACTGACAACTGTCATGCAGCCATCTTCTGTTTGATCTCTTGCACGAACTCACGCGTACGACCCGAATCCTGCCGTTCTGGCGAGCCGAGGCCAACGACCACACGATCGAGCACGCCTTTATAGCGAGCGGCCAGCTTCGTGGCGATCTCGTCATAGGTGCCGATAATCGCCAGTTCTTCTAACATCTCGTCGGTGATTTCCTGAGGCATGCCAGCCCAGTCTCCTTTCGCCGCCTTGGCGCTGAGCTTGAAGCATGTCTCCCCCCAGCCGTGGGCGTCGAGTACGCCTTTGTAAGTGCGGGTTGAGGCATAGAACGAGACCTGCTGCCGTACCGGACCCTTGGCCTTTTCGACCTCGTCGCGGGTAGCGCCGCCCGCGATGAAGGTTCCTGTGATCAACGTGAAGTCTTCCCGCTTGCGTCCGGCTTTGGCCAGACCCTTGTTCAAGTTGGGCAGAACGGTCTCTTGAATGTATTTCTGCGAATGAAAACCGTGGATGTAAAAGCCTTCGCACAGCTCGCCGGCGAGTTGGGTAATGAGCGGGTTTAACCCAGAGATGAAAATAGGAATTTGCGGATGTTCAATCGGTCCAGGGTTAAAGAAGGGAGTCATGAGCGTGAACTGATAGAACTCGCCAATAAAATTCAGCTTGGTGTTGTTCTGCCAACAGTCCCAGATTGCCCGCAGTGACAAGATCACCTCGCGCAGGCGTTTGACTGGCGAGATCCATTTGACGCTGAAACGGCGCTCGTTGTGACCTTTGACCTGCGTGCCAAGCCCCAGAATGAAGCGGCCTGTGGAGTTGGTCTGGAGATCCCAGCAGATGTTAGCCAGCACCATCGGGCTGCGGGGGAACACAATTGCCACCCCAGTCCCAAGGTTGAGGCGTTGGGTCTCGCGCGCCGCGACAACCAAGGGAAAGAAGGGGTCGTGGCTGGTCTCGGCACTCCACAGGCCATCAAACCCCAGCTCTTCGGCCCGTCGGGCCGTCTGGGCGGCAAGGTCGAATGTGGTCGGGAAGAAGGCAGTATCGACTTTCATGGAGTCTCCTCCTGTAAAAAGGGGCTGGGTGTTGGGTGCTAGGTGTTAGGGGTGAGAAGGCGGGTTTTTATTCTTCGCCAATCCCTAACACCCAATCCCTAACACCCAACACCTAGTATGATCTCGGCATTCCCAACACGTGTTCAGCCACGTAGTTGAGCACCATATTGTTCGAGATTGGCGCGATAGAGAACAAGCGGCACTCGCGGAACTTGCGCTCGATATCGTACTCTGCAGCAAAGCCGTAGCCACCATAGGTATCGATCGCGGCGTTGGCTGCAGCCCAGGCAGCCTGGGAGCACAGGAGTTTGGCCATATTTGCTTCAGGACCGCAGGGCTCGCTAGCATCGAACAACTCGGCCGCGCGAAAGCGCATCAAGTCTGCAGCCTCAGTCTGGGCATAAGCCTGAGCGATGGGAAACTGTATACCCTGATTCTGGGCAATCGGGCGGCCAAAGATCACCCGCTCTTTGCCGTACCTGACCGCGCGTGCGGTAAACCAACGGGCGTCGCCGATCGATTCGGACGCAACCAAAATACGCTCGGCATTAAGGCCATCAAGGATGTAGTAAAAGCCTTTGCCTTCTTCGCCGATCAGGTTTTCTCTGGGGACTTTGAGATCGCGGAAGAAGAGCTGGTTGGTCTCATGGTTGATCATCGCGTCGATCGGCCGCACTTCCAGCGAATCACCGGCAGTGCGCAAGTCCACCAGGAAGATGCTCATGCCCATGGTTTTCTTCTCACACTGCTCGTAGGGTGTGGTGCGAGCCAGGAGCAGCATCATATCGGAGTGCTGCACGCGCGAGGTGAAAATCTTGCCGCCGTTGACGACGTAAAAATCTCCATCCCTACGGGCAAAAGTGCGAATATGAGTCGTGTCAGAGCCGGCGTCGGGTTCGGTGACCCCGAAGGCTTGCAAGCGAAGCTCGCCACTGGCAATCTTCGGCAGATAGCGCCGTTTCTGTTCCTCGCTGCCGTGACGCAACAATGCACCCATGATGTACATCTGCGCATGGCAGGCTGCAGAGTTGCCGCCCGAGCGGTTAATCTCTTCCAAGATCACGCTTGCCTCTTTCATCGAGAGGCCTGAACCGCCGTACTGTTCAGGAATCAGCGCGGCGAGCCAACCGGCTTCGGTCAGTTCCTGCACGAACTGCTCGGGATATTTGTGCTCACGGTCGAGTTTGCGCCAGTATTCATCACCGTACTTGCTACAGAACTTGCGGATCTCAGCGCGGATCTCTGGGCATTGTTCTTTGCTAGGCATTGTTCAGACTCCTTATTTTCCAGCTATTAGCAATGCTAAGAGCTAACAGCTCTTTCATGGCCAAAATAACCGCTTCGCTGCCTTCTCCAATTCAGGGCGAAAGTCGGGATGAGCAATAGCGATCAACTCCTCGGCGCGGCGGCGTTGGGTCTTGCCGAACAAGCGAGCGACGCCGTACTCGGTGACTACATAATCAGTAAACTGACGCGGCGAAGTCACAAAACTGCCTTCTTCCATCAACGGGACGATGCGTGAGATCTTGCCATCCGAGGTGGTCGAAGGCAGCACGATGATCGATCGCCCACCTTTCGAGTACACTGCAGCAATGGCATATTCTGGCAGACCGCCCGTGCCAGTGAACATCTGTGGTCCAAACGAGTCGGCGACCACCTGGCCGGTAAGGTCTACCCGCAAGGCGTTGTTGATCGCCACCATATTCTCGTGCGCAGCGATGGTGCGCAGGTGGTTGATGTACGCCACGCCATACAGTTCGAAATTCGGGTTTTGATGAACAAAGTCACGCTCTTCTCGGCTAAAAGCCACAGCGGTTGCTACTGCCTTGCCGCGATGCAAGGTTTTACGCACGCCGGTGAAGATGCCTTGTCGAACCAACTCGACGCCACCACGCGGGATGCGTTCAGTGTGCCAGCCAAGGTCATTACGGCCGGCAAATACGCCGGCCTGAACGAGCGCTTCGCTGGTGCTGCCAGCGCCGACTTCGATAGTGTCGCCATCATGGATCAACGGAGCGACATAAGCAGTAATCTTCTTGATCTGTTCGCTCAGTTTGATTGCCGGAAACGGCGGGCGAAACTCCTCTGAGCCGGTCAACTCAACGAAGTAGTCGATCTCGCCGAGGTGGATAAAGTTGTCGCCGCCGGTGCGGATGAAACTACGGTTGACCTCAGCGATCACTGTACGTGAATGGTGAATCAGCTCTTTCTTATCCCATACACCACCGCCGAAGCTGACGAAGCCGTTGTGGTCAGGCGGAGACACATCGAGCAGCACCACGTCTGGAGGCTGAGTATCGGCCCGGCCCTCGTCCAACAGCTTGGTGAGCAGCGCGCTGGGACAGACGCGATGGTCGCTACGCTTGTCGTTGACCATCTGCCGGATTGGCTTGGGCAAATAAGGGCTGGTGTACCACGGCTCGATCATAAATGCCTGGGCAGCCTCGGGATGATACCAGGGCAGGTCTGAAGCCGTAGCGCCAATAAGAATGGTCACTCCCCTGAGTTCGTCGAGCCGCTTGGCTAATGCCTCGGCAATCAGGGAGGGGTTGGAGTACACGGGGATTGCCACCCGATCCCCAGATTTGACGACTTTGACTGCCTCGTCAGCAGTCGCGAGACGTCTCGTATATTCCTCTTGCCAACTCATAAGATGTTCCCGTTCTAGAGTATTTACCTAGCTCTTCGAAGATGGATTCCCTCTCCCCTCGCGGGAGAGGGACAGGGTGAGGGGGCGTAGGGCAGAGTTGAAGCCGTGACAACCCCCATCCTAACCTTCCCCCGCAAGGGGGGAAGGAACCGCAGACTTGCCCCTACACCATCCCGCCTCACTCCCTCGTCAATAACAAATCTGGCCGGATCACTGCCTGGTGCAGAGCCAGAGCATTGACCGTGGCCTTGGAAACCATAACCGCTGTCGGGTTCTTATTGGCGAGGCTCTGGGCGAGTTCACGAACGCTCGGGTACAGTTCTTCTTTTTTGACCACGCGATTGACCAGCCCTAGCGGCAGTAACTCCTCAGCCTGGAAGTGACGGCAGGTGATAATGATTTCTTTCGCCAGAGACGGACCGACGTGAGCGATGAGCAGAGCAGTTGAGTCAGGGCTCAGCGGCACGCCGAGATCGACTTCAGGAAACCAGAACTCTGCTCCTTCTACGGCGATACGCAGGTCGCATCCCAGGGCGAGAGCCCAGCCCCCGCCGATGGCGTAGCCGTTAATTGCCGCGATCGTGACCTGCTCCAGGTTCGCTAGCACCCGCAGGACGCGTCCGATCAGTCGGCCTCGCCGTTTCCCCAGCGGCGCAAAGATTCGCTGGCGCTCCTCCTGGTCGGTGACCCCTTTCATTAACGTCAGATCGGCACCGGCGGAGAAAGTGTTGCCAGTGCCGGTGAAGATCAAGACCCGTGCGTCTTTGTCGTCCCGCACCTGGTGCAGCAGGCTTTCCAACTCCAAGACGATTTCCTCGTTGAGGGGATTTCGTTTCTCTGGTCGGTTGAAGGTGAGTGTAGCGATCCGCCCTTCTTTTTCCAGAACAAAATGGTCTGGCATGGGACCCTCCTTTGCTACAGAGCCGCCTAATCTAACCGCAGAGCCCGGACCCTGGCAAGAGATGGGGCAATCAGCTATTAGCTCTTAGCTCTTAGCTTTTAAGACGAGGGCCAGGGATCAACGGTCAAAGGCTGGTGTTTCATAGCAGGGACTCATCGCTTTTATGGTTACCAGCCCCTAACCCCCAGTTCCTAGACCCCGTTGCCGGAGGCAACTTATGGACCTAGGAC
>CAZAYE010000154.1:0-7238 GCA_964489255.1 uncultured Enterobacteriaceae bacterium | reverse complement strand
AGTCCGGTTTTCTTCTTCAACCTTGCGCAGCGCATCAAGAATTGTGCTCATGTGCTCTCCTTTCCCAGAGACGGCTTGTTCATGGTCTTTTCCTGAGCTGTGTCCTCCGTGCTTTCGGCACTTTCGACAACCGCTGGACTGCTGGCCGGGCTCAGACTGGGATGTGGGTAGCCAGTCAGAGAGTTGTAGAGCAACACTAAGGTCAGCGGACCAACCACGCCGTCAGACGGGATTTGTTTGGCCTTCTGAAAACGGACCACTGTTGTTTTGGTCTGTCGGCCAAACGTGTCCTGACGAGTGGGGGCAAATGGCGTGCCGTTCAATTCCTGCACTTTAGATAATAACGTATGTAGCCGTTTTATGTTCTGACCGACACTGCCTGCGGACAGTAAGAAGCCTACCTGTTCAAAGTCCTTCCAAAACAAATGCGCCTTGCCCAGCCAATGCTCTTTGAGCACTTGGATGGAGACTTCTCGTTCGTGATCCAGCCACACCCGGCACCGGTCGCCCGAGAGCCCGAGCAAGAGGACGAAACGCCCTTCCTGACGTGTCGGTCCCGCTATTTCGAGAATCGCCGGCAAGTCAAGCTGCGAAAGCAAAGTCAGGGGACTGTTGAGCGGGAGGTACTCCAGGTGCCGTGTCCGGGCAATAGCGTTGAGGTCCAGAACGCCATTCCCCCATTCTCCGGTTTGTAACTCGTTTACCCCCCAGGCCCGAAGTAACCCATTGGTTGCTTGCACGGCGTTGCCTAGCAAATCAGTGCTTTGCAGTGTTTGGAGAAACGCGTCAGCCGTGATCACTTCCTCTTTTGCCAGAGTTGGCAGTGTCGCTGCAGAAGAAGAACTAGGAGACGAGTCTGACGGAGCGGGAGCAGGTTGCTCCTGAGAGGGGTTGGTGAGAGTGGGCTGCGCAGAGGGATCTTGCGACTTCCCGCGTGCCGTGGCTGGAGCCTGAGCGGTTACCTCCTGTCGGTTGAGAAAGGCTTTTCCTCCTAACCAGCCCCGCAGTGGAACGATTCCTAAGAGCGCACCGGCGACGAAGAGGATGCTCGCAGCGACGAGGGAAGTGACCGCGATTGGACGCCAAGAAGAGGTGCGTTGCGATTTGTGCTGGTCGCGACGGAGTTCTTGTATGGCCTGGCGCACTATTGTCCAGCCGATCGGGCGCTCTTCGCGGGTGTAGCCGATCAGTAAGGCCCGGTGACAGAGTACGTTAACGAGTCGGGGGATGCCACGGGAAAAACGATGCACGAGACGGAGGGCACGAGGGGTAAAGCGCACTGCCTCACGCATGGCTGCGGCAACGCGGAGACGGTGACGCACGTACGCGGCAGTTTCCGCGGTGTTCAACGGTCCTAAGTGCCAGTGCAATGTTACTCGCTGGTCGAGTTGGACCAGTTCCGGTCGGGCGAGCATGGCGCGTAACTCGGGTTGGCCCACCAGAATAATCTGCAAGAGTTTCTCTCGTTCGGTTTCCAGATTCGACAACAGCCGCAACTGTTCCAACACGCTCGGTTCGAGGTTTTGGGCTTCGTCAACGATCACGACCACGCGCCGGCCGGCAGCTTGCTGATCCAAGAGAAAGCGGTTCAGCTCGTCAGTCAGCTCTTTTTTGCTGGTTGAACTGGCGGGTAATCCGAGGTCGGCGTTAATTGTTTGCAGCAACTCGAGCGCCGACAGGGTAGGATTGAAGATGTACGCTACGGTCGTTTGCGCATCAAGGTTTCGTACTAGCGTGCGCAACAGGGTTGTCTTGCCAGCGCCGACCTCGCCAGTGATCACCACCACGCCACTCCTTTCATTGACGCCGAAAAGGAGATGGCCCAGAGCTTCCTGATGACCGCTACTAAGGAACAGGTAATCGGGATCCGGAGTCAAGCGAAATGGGTTGTCGCGGAGCCCGTAGAATTTTTCGTACATAGCCAAAAGATAAAACGTAAAACGTAACGAGGAATTCCCTATCCTTCCCTCTCCGTTTTACGCTTCATGTTGTACGCCGGTTATCATGGACCCGCGCAGCGGGAGCGTCAAGAGAGTAGAAACTTGGATAGTGGGGCAGTTTGAATTTTCCTGGCGTCCTTGAGGATGTCATTCTGAGCCGCAGTGGAACGGAGGCGAAGAATCTCTCTGCCGCACCGCGAGATTCTTCGGCCTCCGGCCTCAGAATGACACGCCTGAAAGGCCAGGGGAGAGAAGTGATGGAATTGCCTTCCGGTGAGGGATTGGCTAGAACAAAACTCCAACATGGAACATCCTAGAGATCCTCAGTATGCTGCGGCTGGTGTAGATAGCAGCAAAGCAGCGAGTGGCCTTACCCGGTTACGCACCTGGGTGGAAAAAACTTTCTCTCTCAACCCAGCGGCCCGTCCACATCTGCCGCTTGGTTACTTTGCCAATATTATTTGCCTTGACGGCCTGAACATTGGGATTGCCATTGCTACCGATGGGGTAGGCACGAAGCTGCTGGTGGCAGAGCTGTTAGGGAAGTATGACACCGTGGGCATCGACTGTATTGCGATGAACGTGAATGATCTGCTGTGCGTTGGTGCCACGCCAGTATCGTTCGTGGACTATATTGCTGTGGAAGAGTTACAGCCTGCCGTGCTGGAAGAAATCGGCAAAGGGCTGTTTCGCGGTGCTGAGCTCGCTCGTGTCAGCATCTCCGGTGGGGAGATTGCCCAGTTGCGCGAGATGGTCCGTGGCCTGCATCCGGGGTCCGGTTTCGATCTGGCGGGGACAGCCGTTGGCACAGTTCCACTGGACCGAGTGATCATTGGCAAGGACGTGCAGCCTGGAGATGTGGTGATTGGACTCGCCAGCAGTGGGATTCACAGCAACGGGCTCACCCTGGCGCGGCGCGTGCTTTTGTACGATACGAAACTGACCGTAGACAGCTATCTGCAAGAATTTGGGCGCACGGTAGGAGAAGAGCTCCTCGAACCGACGCGCATTTACGTGCCGGAAGTCACGGCCATGTTTGCGGCGGGTCTGCGGCTCAAAGCGCTCATGCATGTGACTGGGGATGGCTTCTTCAATCTGATCCGTACGGCAGCCCCGATCGGCTACCTCATTCACACTTTGCCGCCAACTCCGCCGATTTTCTCCGTGCTGCAGGAGGTCGGGGGGCTGAGCGATGCCGAAATGTTCCAAGTTTATAATATGGGGATCGGCTTCTGTGTGGTCGTGGCTGAGTCCGATGCTGAACGAGTGATGCAGATCGCCGCCGACCACGGGGCTCACGCTTGGCAAATCGGTGTTACTGTGGCATCAGCTGAACGCACTATCACCATCGAGCCGCGCCATTTACAAAGCCGAGAACAACGATTTGTCTCTGTGTAAAAAAGGCGTTATGTCCAACCTACAGGCTCTCAACCGCGAATCCCTTATTCAGCTGACTGTCAGAGGTCGCAAGACTGGCAAGCCCCATACGGTGAAGATTTGGTTTGCGGTTGGTAATGGCAAGGTCTATGTCACCTCGGCCCGTGGGATGGATGCAGACTGGGTGAAGAATCTCCGCAAGAACCCCGACGTTTCTCTGCAGATCGGCACTACCTCGTGGCGGGGAACTGCGGTCTGGCGCGAAGATCCTGGCGTCAGGACGGACGTGCTCCCGCTGTTTTTACGAAAGTACTTCTTAGCGCGGATCTTTAGATGGATCGGCTGGTACAAAAAAGAGTTTGCCTTCGAGATCACCCCGAGCGAGACTTAAACGAACACCTCACTGACGCGCAAGGTGAACCCGTCGAGCACCCGTGAGTGGAGTATCTCACGCGCAGTGTAGATCGTGCCGCGACCAAAGCGCTTGCCGGAAAGCGTGTAGACGGTCACCTCACGCCGCTTACTGTCCACGATCCAGTATTCCTCCACCCCATTCTCCGCGTAGATTGCCTTTTTTTCGGTCTGATCCTTTTGCGCAGTGGCGGGCGAGAGAATCTCTACTACCACATTGGGCACGATGCGGAGGAACTTGCCCGGTTGCGGTGGCGGACCAGTAGCAAGACGGGCGGCGGAGATGAACGAGATATCGGGCTCGACTGTATCCTCAGAAGGTAAGTCATAGCCGGCACTGGAATCTAACACCTGACCGAGTCTATGTCTCTCAACGAAGTTCCCTATCCGAATAAGGATATTCGCTCCCACGGATCCATGCGGCCAGCCTGCTGGTGGGCTCATAACAATTCTCCCACGCAACAACTCGTAATGGTTGAGGTCAGACGCCGGTCGCTCGTCTAGCCAACGTTTGAACTCTTTCTGCGTGAAGGTCTCAGTTGAGACAAAGGCAGTTTGCATAGCCATAAAGCAAACCTACCACGTTCCCCCTAGTCCGTCATGGCGTCGAGCCGCTGACAGAACTCAAGCAGTCCTGCGTGTTTTTCCACCGCTGCGGTGCCCTCAGGTGTCACCGAAGAATAGAGAAACCCAAGCTGACCGAAGACCGCGAGGTCAGCGATACTTGGTTGGGAAGCACTAAAAAAGAAAGGGCCATTGCCTAACAGTTGCACGAGGTTCGCCAGATGTCCGTCCAGCTCGCGCAAAAGCACGTCCGACGGCAGGCGCCCCATGCCTTGGGCACGTGTTTGCGAAGCGATGAAGCGTGGGGCCAAGGCTTTGATCAATGGGCGTAGAATTGGCGCCTGGTCTTTGGAGAGCAAATCTAGAGCACGAGTGGTATTGGCTGGAATGTTCCAGCGCAGCACGATGCCATACCAGTACAGTGACTCATCGGCCCAGTCTTCCAGTAAGCGTTGCAGGGCTGCGAGCTGAGGATCAGCGGACAGTAAAGGTGGTTCGGGCTTAAACTCCTCGATCGCTCGCAAGATAAGGGTGGAGTCGAACAACTGTTGGCCGTTCAGGTCAAGGGCCGGCATTTTGCCTGTCGTGGGATTCCGACGGCGCACCTCCATAGGGCTGTGCGGCTCGTGGAGCTGAAAAGGAATCTGCTTCAGTTTCAGTCCACGATACACTTTCTCAACAAATGGTGAGAGACGACTGCCGTATAGGATGATCGCCATGGTTGTTCCTTTGGAGAGTTGCCAAATCAATGAAGAACAGGTTCCCTTTCCCCTTGTGGGAGAGGGGCAGGGTGAGGGGGTGTCGGGCAAAGATCGAGTCGTAGTCCCCCCATCCTAGCCTTCCCCCGCAAGGGGGGAAGGAACAAGAAAACCCAGCCTAACAGGTCAGTAACGATACCGCATGATTTTGACTCACTACCGCAAGCTCCGGAAAAACGCGCGAATGTCTTCAACTAAGAGCTGAGGTTTTTCCATCGCGGCAAAGTGACCGCCTGCAGGCATTTGGGTCCAGTGCTGAACGTTATAGGTACGCTCGGCCCACTCACGCGGCGGACGGGCAAGTTCCGCGGGAAACGAGGCGACTCCGGTTGGTACGGTGATCTTTTCATCCTTGCCTAACCGCCAGGGCTGGTGACGTTCTTCATAGTAGAGACGGGTAGAGGAGTTAATAGTCTGCGTGATCCAGTAAATCATCACATTGGTGAGGAGTTGGTCTTTGCTGTACGATCGGGCAAGATCGCCACCACAGTCACTCCAGGTACGAAATTTCTCTACAATCCAGGCACACAGGCCGACCGGCGAGTCGTTGAGGCCGTAACCCAACGTTTGGGGTTTCGTTCCCTGAATCCCTTGATAGCCGGTTTCCTCTTGTCGCCAGGCTTCCATTGCTTTCAGCCATGCCTGCTCCGCCGCAGAGAGATTCTGGCGATTGGCTGGGTGAGGGGCGACGCCCACCATATTGAGATGGATGCCGACCACCTGTTGTGGATAGGCGAAGCCCAATCGTGAGGTGACCATTGCGCCCCAATCTCCGCCTTGGGCGCCATAGCGAGTATAGCTAAGGACGTCGGTCATCAGCACCGCAAACCAGTCAGCGATGCGGCTAATATTGACCCGGCGTTCGTGAGTTGGCCCGGAAAATCCATACCCGGGCAACGAGGGAATGACCAAGTCAAATGCATCTGCTGGGTTTCCGCCGTGGGCAGCGGGGTCGGTCAGCGGTCCAATGACGTCCATAAATTCGTAGAAAGAGCCTGGCCACCCGTGGGTGATGATCAGCGGTAAGGGCTTCGGACCTTTGCCTCGTTGGTGGATGAAGTGAAGGCTCTGGCCATCGATCGTCACCCGGAAATGAGGCCAGCGGTTGATTTGCCGCTCCTGGTCCCGCCAGTCGTACTGGGTGCGCCAATACTCGACGAGTTCTTTCAGGTAGGCCAGGTTCGTGCCGTACTCCCAGCCGGTCTCAGGAATTTCTCCTGGCCAACGCGCGCTACCGAGTCGTTCGCGCAGGTCGGTCAGTACGGCATCGGAGACATTGATAGTGAACGGTTCGGGGGTAGTGTAGCGTGTCATAGGTGTCTCCTCGATTGCAGATTGCGGAATGTGGAAGACAAACTGGGGAATAAATTAGGCCACAAGAGATTGGTACAAATTCGTCCGCACCGCCGGCGAAATCCCCCCTTCCCCCCTTTATCAAAGGGGGGAGCGCGGAGCGCAGGGGGATTTGGGACAGCCACATATGTGTACGAGTCTTGTGAGGTCCGATTTAGGAAGTTTTTTTCTGACTCCGGACTCCGGACTCCGGACTCCGAACCTTTTCCATTCTCTCCTTGATAACTTTCTCCTGTCCGCGGTCACTAGGCAGGTAATAACGGCGCTCTCGCAACGCGTCGGGTAAATGTGGCTGATTAATCACTGCTCCTTCATAATCATGGGCGTACTGGTAGCCTTTGCCGTAACCCAACTTCTTCATCATTTTCGTTGGCGCGTTGCGGAGGTGCAGCGGTACAGGCAGGGGACCATGTTTCTTCACGTCTTCCAGGGCGGTCAGCATGGCTTTGTACGCGGCATTGGACTTCAGTGCGGTGGCGAGATAGGTGGCTGCCTGGGCGAGAGGGATACGCGCCTCCGGCAGGCCGACAAAGTGAACTGCGTCCTTGGTTGCTATGGCTAATGGCAAGGCGTGGGGATCGGCGTTGCCGATGTCCTCGGCAGCGAAGATGACCATGCGTCGAACGATGAATAAAGGGTCCTCGCCCGCTTCGAGCATGCGCATGAGCCAGTAGACTGCGGCATCCGGGTCGCTGCCGCGCAGGCTTTTGATAAACGCGGAAATGACATTGTAGTGTTCTTCACCGCCCTTATCATAGAGTAAGGCTTTATGCTGCGCGGCCTCTTCGACCAGGGTCAGGTTGATATGCGCAGCTTCTTTCTGCGTAGCGAGTGT
>CAZAYE010000153.1:0-7239 GCA_964489255.1 uncultured Enterobacteriaceae bacterium | reverse complement strand
TACCGGAACCCCCGCAACCCTCCAGTCGCCTTAACCCAGAGAGCCGGGATAAAGAGGGCCTTGTAGGTGGGCTTTGGGATAAGGCCAAAACATGGCTAGAAGAGCAACAAGAGTGGGCCGCGCGCTCGTTTTCCCAGCCCTCTAAGACCCAGGAAGACAATCCTCCTGAGGTCAACCCCGAAGCGATTAATGCCTACCTGGATATGCTAGAGGTCAAGCCCGTCCTGAGAACCAGTCTGGTCAAGGTCGCTTTTAGCATACCTGATCCCGAACTTGCTGCACGTGTGGCTAACGCTCACGCCCAGGCTTATGTCCGTAATGGGATCAAGTTTCGTTCCCAGGCGAACGAGGAAGCGCTCCGTTTTCTGCAAGAGAAATTGGGGGAGTTAAAGGAGCGGGTAGAAAAATCCGAAGCGATCCTGAACCACTATCGCCGGGAGCGGGGGATTATTTCCCTAGACGATAAAGAGAACATTGTGGTCGAGCGCTTGGCCGATTTGAACAAGCGTCTAACGGAAGCCGAGGCCGAAAGGATAGGCCTTGAAGCGCAAGACCACCTCATCCGCCAGAGAGACTACGATTCTCTGCCTGGTGTCATCGACAACCCTCTCATCCAGACTCTCAAAGGAGATTTGTCTCGCTTGGAAGGAGAGCACGCCCAGCTGTCGAGCCAGTTTAAGGCCGGCTATCCCCGTATGCAACAGCTGCAGGCCCGGGTCGGAGAGACCCGGCGTCGCTTGCAGCAAGAAACCCAAAAGGTGGTGGGCGGGATTACGTCGGCCTATTTAGCTGCCCAGGCGAAAGAGAAAGAGCTACGAGCCAAGATGGAGGAGCAAAAGACCGCGGCTCTGGGTCTCAAAGACGCTTCGGTAGAGTACGCCATTTTGGCCCGCGAAGTCGATATGAATCGCCAGCTCTATGAAAGCGTGCTGCAGCGGATGAAAGAGATGGCAGTGGCGGCAGAGCTGCACGTCTCCAACGTCTCGGTGATCGATCAGGCCAAACCCCCTTCCGAACCCTCTTGGCCCCAGACGGGGATTTGGCTGCTCTGGAGCGCTGTTGTTGGGCTAGCTGGAGGAGTGGGTTTGGCCTTTTTCCTCGAGTACTTGGACAATGCCTTAAAGACCCCAGAAGAAGTAGTCAGCTACCTGCGTCTGCCCAGCCTGGGTGTAGTGCCGGATTTCTTCAGCTTGGATCGCCGCAGCTATGCTCCCCGCAAGCTTCCCTACACTTCATTTGGGACTCCAACCTTCCCTTCCTCTGGCCAAGAGCTGGTTCTCTCTCACCATCCCTTTTCTGTGGTTGCCGAGGCGTACCGCACGTTTCGCACGGCCGTTTTGCTATCCCAGGCCGAAGCGCCGCCCAAAACCATTCTGTTTACTAGCGGGAGGCGCGGAGAAGGGAAAACCGTCACGGTGATCAACTCCGCTATTATCTTTTCCCAGATGGGCGCTCGGGTCTTGGTGATCGATGCTGATTTGCGTCGTCCCAGCTGTCATAAGATTCTGGATATGGAGAACTGGCTTGGTCTCACAGAATTGTTGACTGGGCAGAGAGAGCCGCAAGAGGTGATCCGCCCTGCGACTGTAGATCACCTCTCCGTGCTGAGCAGTGGTTTTCTCCCTCCGAACCCCACAGAACTCGTGGGTTCGACAAGGATGCGGGAAATCCTTGCTTCCCTCCAGGAGCACTACGACTACATTCTCATTGACTCTCCTCCAGTCATGGCGGTAAGCGATGCCGTGCTTTTGTCCACCATGGTGGACGGAGTAGTCGTCGTGGTTGACGCTCAGGAGACCCCAAAGCCAGTGGTTAGGAAAGCCTGCTCGCGCCTGAGCTATGCCCAAGCCAAGATTTTGGGCGTGATGTTAAACCGGGTGAACATGCACAGCGGAGACTACTACTACGACTACTACGTGTATTATCAGGATAGTGGTTAAGTCTCCGGCTATAGAAGACTGATACCTGCGCCATTCCTCTTCTCCTGGCGTCTCGCGGCCTACGCCTAAGGCCGCTTCCCGTGCTTCCATAATCGCCTCACGTGTAGCCCGTACTCGCTCGCGCCTCACTCACTCAAGAGGGTCCGGCCCACAGCGCTCATCCTTTTCCGCTCGGACTTCCTGCTTGCTCGCTCTGCCTCTGGTGTCCTCACCTCCATTGACAAGAAAGGGGAGGGTGACTACTATGCGTCAAAATTACGCAAACATCCCTGGGGAGGGAGCATGCACACCGTGTACGGCGGGGAGAAAACCCCGCAGGAGCTTTACAACCATCTGTCCAAACTCGACAGTGGCTACACCCTGCAAGCCTGCACTGAATACGCTGAATGGATTCGTGAGGTCAAGGGGCTGAAGCAACAACGCAACGCCGTGGTTCTGGCGCACAATTATCAACGACCAGAGATCTTCGAGGTTGCTGACTTCATTGGTGATTCGCTTGAGCTCGCACGGGCGGCCAAGCAGGTTTCTGCGGACGTGATTGTATTTTGCGGGGTTCACTTCATGGCCGAAACCGCCAAAGTGGTGAATCCCGAACGCACCGTCCTTCTTCCCGACCTCCGGGCAGGGTGCTCGCTGTCGGCCAGCATTACTGCCGAAGCGCTAGCTGATCGTAAAGAAGAGTTGCGTAAAGTCTACCCTGATTTGCAGGTGGTCTGTTACGTCAACACCACCGCCGATGTGAAAGCCGAGTCCGACGCTTGTTGCACCTCGGCCAATGCCCTCCAGGTGGTCGAAGCGGTGGACAGTCAGCACATTTTATTCGTTCCCGACGAGAATCTGGCGCGTTACGTCCAGAGCCAGACGAGCAAGACGATTCTTGCCTGGGAAGGCAATTGCTACGTCCATCACCAGATTACGCCAGAGCAGATTCTTGCGGTACGACAGAACCTGCCGCAGGTGAAAATCCTTGTGCACCCCGAGTGTCGGGAAGACGTCATTCAGCTGGCTGACGCCGTGCTCTCGACCAGTGCGATGATGCGCTACGCCAAGCAGAGTCCGGCTCAGGAATTTTTGATTGTTACCGAGTGCGGTCTCTCTGACCGTTTGCTGCTCGAAGTGCCAGAGAAGAAATTCTACAAGAGCTGTAAGCTGTGCGCTTTCATGAAAATGATTACTTTGGATGGCGTGCTCGACTCGCTGCGTGAGATGCGGTATGAGATCACGCTGCCCGAGGACGTGCGGCTGGGAGCGGAACGCTCGCTGAGCCGGATGTTAGAATTGAGCGCTTAGAGCCAGTAACAAAACGACAAACGACGCTACCTATTTACGCAAATCCCCCCGCGCTCTGCGCTTCCCCCCTTTGACAAAGGGGGGATTGAAAGGGGATTTTTCACTTGGCAGCAACTGCGCATGAGTACTGCTGTCCAGGAGCGCCCTTCTCAAACCCATCCGCGCGTGGCCGTGGATGCGGTGCTGTTTACTCTTGCGGAGCGGGCGCTCAAGACGCTATTGGTCAAAATTAAGAAAGGACCATTCGCCGAGCGTTGGGCATTCCCTGGTGGCTTGGTGCAGCTGGGCGAGTCACTGGATGAGGCGGCACGCCGCGAGCTCTACGAGAAAACTGGTGTCCAAGACTTATACCTCGAACAGCTCTACACGTTTGGGGACGCACATCGCGATCCGACTGTTCACACGGTCGCTGTCGCCTATTTTGCCCTGGTGCCCTTTTTTGACCACGCGCTTCACAGTGGCGAGAAGTATGCTGACATCGGCTGGTTTCCGGTGCGCGCGTTACCGCAACTCGCCTATGATCACAACGCCATTGCCGCCTATGCGCTGCAACGACTCCAAACCAAGCTCGGGTACACCAACATTGTCTACAGTCTGCTCCCGCGCGAGTTTACTCTGGCCGAGATTCAGGAGATCTATGAAGTCATCCTGAACCAACAACTTGACCGGCGCAATTTCCGCCGCAAGATCCTGGCCTTGGGCTTGCTCAAACCTCTCCAGAAAACCCGCCGCGGCGCCCACCGACCGGCCACGCTCTATACCTTTGCTCGTCGCAGTCTAATGAATGTGGAAGTGCTTTAGCAGTGATGAGTACTGAGGAATGAGCAAAAAGAAAGATTGGTTCATTGATTCATTGGTTCATTATTTCATTGCACTGTCCTGTTCTTCCGTTGTTTCAATGACTCAATGATTCAATGGCTCAATCCTATCCCTTTGGTCCTCTGTCTCTATGACTCGTCACCCCTTACTTATCACTTAGGGTGCATAACAAAATCCTGGCTCCAGGAGAGAAGTCTACTACAGGGAGGGGCACGGCATGCCGTGCCCCTACAACTTACGGGCAGTTACCAAGAAATTGTTATGCACCCTATCACTTACTTGGGTAATTCACTGATGATCGTGAAGAATTCGTCAATCGGCCGAGCAGGAAGCGTCTGGATAGTTGCGTTTCCTTGGGCTGCGGCGAAAGCTGCTCCCTTTAAGGCTGCGACATCATCGGGATACTCTGCCAAGGCAATGAAATCATACTCGCCAAAGCAAGCCACTACGTACAAGAATTTTCCTCCTAAAGACTCATTAAAGCGTTGGACCGCGGCGAAGTCGCTGGCGACCTCGCGTATTCTCGTAGCGCCTTCTCTGCTAAGTTTCACCAGCTGTACGTACAGGGCCATTGCACACCTCCAGACAAGCCTTGCCTCTCTCTTTAGTCCCGCGGGAGCGTGGGGTAAAGAGAGCAAGATGCGATCCGTCGCTTGCCTATTTGGGTTGAGTCTCTTGGCGATACTGGTACACTCCGCAGCCATGGCCCAGCCGGTTCCCCCGCTCAAATGCCTGACTTTCAATCTGCTCCACGGGGGTGTGTTTTCTGGTCTCCGTGGAAACGGGCAAGACCTTGACCGTCGTTTGGAGATGGTGGTCGAGGAGTTACGGACTTTGGGGGTAGACCTTATTGGCGTTCAGGAAGCTTCGCAAGGGCGAGAACGAGGGAACGTGGCGGAGCGTCTGGCCAGGCAGCTCGGTTTTCACTATGTGTATGCACCAGCTAGTTTTCGGCTTTTTACCAGCGATACCATCAATAGCATGATCGCCTGGGGAATGAATTTGACTGAAGGGCCGGCCATTATCAGCCGCTTTCCCATTGTCTCTTGGCAAGCGTATGACCTGTCCCGCTGTGGCCGGTTTACGGATCTACGCGTCTTGCTCTGTGCTGAGCTGCAAACACCCTGGGGACCCCTGCAGGCGTGCTCTACCCATACGTCTGGCGACCTCTGCCAGAGCAAAAGTGTTGTAGACTTTATTCAGGATCGGCGTGGTTCCTTGCCGGTGCTGCTCATGGGAGATTTCAACGCCCCAGAACACTCACCTGCTATTATCGCTCTCACCCACGAGGCAGGGTTCGTTGATACCTTTCGAGCAGCGAACCCCACTGCTCCTGGTTTAACCGTTTGGCAGCGGGTGCATACCTCTCGTCCTACGGTATTTCGCCGGGTGGACTACCTGTTTCTGGTTCCAGGGAAGGAGACTTCGGGCCGAGTGCTCTCCAGTCGGGTAGTATTGGACGCTCCTCGACAATTTCCTGATGGGCAGGTGTTGTGGCCATCAGATCACTATGGCGTGCTGACCGAGGTGGAAATCTTTCCCCCGACAGGTTGAGCTTGCGCGTGCCGGTGGTTGGGGAAATATCTAGTATTGTGATAGGTATGCAACACAGAAAGGAAACGTGTTGATGCGGAAAGCTCTGGCTTCTACTATTCTCGTTACTCTCGGACTCGGTACTTTCTTGTGGGCCGAACCGCCGAAGGCGCCGACTCCACCTGCAAAAGCCCAGTCCGAGTCTATGGCAACGACTCAGTCTGCGCCGGCTGCTACTCCGGCTGCGCTGCCGACCCCGCTGCCTGCTGAACTGTTTCAGGGCCGTGTCCGCGAGGCCTACAGAGCGGCGGGGGAAATCCCGGAGGTGATCGCCGGGCTCGCCTGTTACTGCGGGTGTGACAAATCGCATGGGCATCGACACTTGCTCGATTGCTTTGTCGATGATCATGGCGCTGGGTGAGACCACTGTGTGAACGAGGCGCTGGATGCGCACGCTTTATTTATGACCGGCACCCCTCCCGATGAAATCCGCAAGTTCATCGATGAAAAGTACGGGAAATAGCGATTCTGCTAAGCAGTTCCATGCGGTCGAGAGTGATCACTTCGGCTTGCCGCTGCGGAACCGGCCGAAACCACTCGCCCTTCGACACACTCAGGGCGAACGGGACAGAATCTTGAAACCCTCGAAGTTCCCGTTCATGCTGAGCCTGTCGAAGCATGAATTTGTTTGCTCGACAGTTGGAGGAGGACCTCGTTGTGTCCGAAGTGCTGAGTGTCAGACCCATCTTTGAGGCAATGCCATTGAGCCTCAACCAAGAAGCGGCAAAGGAGGCCAATGCGGTCTATCAGTTCAACCTGAGCGGAGAGGGCGGAGGCCAGTTTATTGTAACGATCAAGAACGGGACGTGTACGGTCGAGGAAGGCGTTGCGTCCATGCCTGACGCAACCATCTCAACGAGCGCCGCGGATTATATGAACATCGTCACCGGCGCCTATCCGTTTGGCTTGGCCTTCATCAACGGTCGGCTCAAGGTCGAAGGGGACCTGCGCCTCGTCATACGGATGGGGGCTTATTTCGCGCCGCAGTCGTGAAAAATGGAGACGAGAGTCCCGCGTCTGTGAGAGAGGTTCGTCATCACCAATGGGAGCCGATTGTTCTCTTCAGGGCGGTGGGCTCGATTCTTGGCTACTCAAGCGTTTCAACCTTCCTAGGTCAATTGATAACTGTCACTCTTCCACTCTGCAGGTCATAGGTTGCACCGACAATCTTCAGCGTGCCCTGTTTCACTGACCCCGCCACGATAGGCTCCAAGGTCTTGAGATACTCAACGCCCATTTCAACGTTTGCCTTGATGGCGTTGTCGAGCGGATCACCTGGTTTGTTCTTGACCTTAGCGATCGCCGGCTTGATGGTGCTGACCAACTCGTCGATCGCCGCGGGCAGAGGGGCGGAGGCATCGCTGTGTTTGAGGGCAGTTTTGACTGCACCGCAGTTGCTATGTCCTAGCACCATGAGGAAAGGCACACCAAGTTCCGTGACTGCATACTCAATACTCCCTTGTACGACCGCTCCCGCGCCACTGATCACATTGCCCGCCACACGGACGACAAATAAATCGCCGACTCCTTGATCAAACAGCAATTCCGGCGAGACCCGTGAGTCTGCACAACCGACGATGGTCGCGATCGGCGACTG
>CAZAYE010000152.1:0-7266 GCA_964489255.1 uncultured Enterobacteriaceae bacterium | reverse complement strand
GCGTTGGTGATTCTTCGACACTCTTTCAGAACCAGTAGCATCCCAGGAACTCTAGCCAGAGCCGGGCTCCTGCCCGCTAATCTAGAATACAGCTCGCGCTATTGCTGACCGAAGCAAAGGGAGCGGATCGAGTAGGTCCGCTCTTGAGCTGCCTCTAGCGACAATAAGAGTGCGGGAGCGCTTGAAGCTCTGACCCTTCATCCGCAAATGGTCCCCTGGCGGAACCTCTTGCTTTTGCGATAAAGAGTTGGGCAACGCTGCGCTTTTGCCCAACCTACCCACTACCCACTGACACCATATCTATGGGTACATAGGAAGGGAATTTAGGAACGAATACCAAATGGTGCAATTGCTACATGACTCAATCCCTGCATGATTCAATTCGCAAGAGGCGGCTGGGAATACAGCTCGCAGCAGTTCTGGGAGGCTTTTGCCTGCTCGGACTGCTCGTGTGGAACGTCGGGGTTCGTGAAGTCGTCGATCACCTGCGCCACATTGGGTGGTTGGCGCCGCTGTTATTGGTTCCCTATATCGCCATCGCGGTGTGCGACGCTAAGGGATGGGCCTGTGTGATTCCGTCTATAGAGCAGGTCCAGAACGTATCTCTCTGGCGTCTGTCGCTCGCCCGTCTCGCGGGTGAGGCAGTCAACAACCTCACTCCCACTGCGAACATTGGCGGTGAGCCGGTCAAAGTCTATTTTCTCCGTACCCACGGGCTTACTACTGATGCTGGTCTCGCTTCGGTGGTAGTTGCCAAGACCACCCTCACCATCTCTCAGATCGTGTTTATCTTGCTCGGCTTGCCGTTTTTCTTCTATCGTTTGGGCTGGATGCAGCAGGGCTGGTGGATACTGGGACCGCTGCTTGTGCTCGCCTACGGTTTTGTCGCGCTGCTGATTCGTTGGCAACGCCGTGGGCTCATGGGGAGTGTGGTTCGTGCACTGCAACGTGTGTTTCCTCGCTGGCACCGCTTGGTACAGTGGCAAGAACGTGCCCAGCGGACCGATGCGCACCTGCTCGGTTTCTATGATGGCAATACTCGCGGGTTTATTGCTTCGACTGTGTATCACTTTGTTGGTTGGTTGCTCGGCGCGGCGGAGGTGCTGTTCTTCTTGCGCCTGATGGGGGTTGCAGTCACACCGATGGATGCGCTGATTATTGAAGCCATGGTGCAGCCACTGAGCGCGGCCGCGCTGGTCATTCCCGGTGCCCTGGGTGTGCAAGAGGCTGGCGGGGTATTTTTGTGTCGCCTGCTCGGATTGGATGACGGCGCAGGACTCACTCTTATGGCGCTTAAGCGTGTCCGTGAGGCGATCTATAACCTTATCGGTTTGGCCGTGCTCGTCCGCGTGAGCGAGGCGTTGTTTCCGCAAAAAGCTCATTCGCTGTAGAGCAACAGCAGCACGCCAATAAACATCATCAGTCCCGGCCAGAGGTAGCTCCCTATCCGACTCCTGAGGAGCCGTGAGTCATCCAAGACTTTGGCCAGCATGGCAGCAATCCCAGCGGACGCCATGATCGAGTGATGGCGGTAAATTTTGTCCGCCACCGGGCCGCTCCCATGTTTGTGCAAGAATAACATCCCTGCGGCGGAGATAGCCAAAACTGGAAAAATCATCCCCCAGACCGGGTGGGTGAGAGTCCGGCGACAGCGCAACCACTCAATGGCCCCAATGCCCAACACGATGAGAGTGAACAGGACGTGTTGCAAGACCTGTGGGTCCTCGATGCTGTTCCACAGGGGTACCGGCCCCCAGGGCCACGATTCAGGATCGTGACGGACAAACAAGAAGATTCCCATGCAAAAGAATAAAGTGGGCCAGCCGTAGCGCGCCCAGGAGAAACGGGGCGTGTTTGGTGCGGCCAGAAGGGCAAGTCCGCCAGCAAAAAGGATGAACACGCCAGCAATGTGATGGTTCAGCTCGGAGAATGCTTTATCTTCATCTGGCGGCAAGATTGGCGCGCGGTGCTGGTGTCCTTCCAGGTGCCCTTTGTGTCCCTCTATAGTCAGACCAGTCTGGTAATGCTGATGCTCGACGGACGGGGACTCCGTGGTGCCTTCCCTCAGCGCCGGAGCGTGAAGCATATGCTCGCCTACTGGGGCCTCGACAGCGGGCTCCTCTGCCATGCTGTGATGATCATGGTGAGTGGGTGTCTCCTCAGCGTGTAACTGAACTGGCAGGGCTACACAACAAGCGATCAGAGACCAAAAGGCAAGAGCCTTGAAGTGGCTGCCGAAAAAGTCGTTCTGGGGCTGAGGAATGAAATCGTGCTTTTTCATATTTCTTTTCTTTCCCGCACGCTGCGGATCCATCCGAACCGTCCGGCCCGGAAGAGCAGCCAAGCGAGGGAGAGCCAGAACACCTGGGCCCCAATTGCCGCACCCCACAGAAACCAACTCAATTGTCCGGTCACTGCACTGGCGACAATGAGCACCGAAAAGTCACGGGTTGTCAGACTGGCCAACAGCTTCTTGATCAGTGCGTCTTCCCAGCCGCCGCGCCGCTCCCCCGCCTCCTCGGTCTTTTCCGCCAGAGTGACCAACGGAAAGGCTAAAAACCCGCCCAGGGCGAGCGCTCCGGCAAGAGCAAGGGCGTAGCCGGTTGCTCCGTTACGCCACACCGCCACTCCTATACCGAGGAAAATCGCAATACTGACGACGGTATCGCCCACGATATCGAGCCAGTCTCCGAGCGGAGATTCCATGAACTTGACGCGTGCGACCTCTCCATCGCAACAGTCGAGGACCGCTGAGCATTGCAGGAGCAGGGCGCCAACTACCGGGCCCCAGTACCCGCCGGGGAAGAAACACAAAGCCCCCAGTATCCCGACCGCACAGGAAAGCACGGTAATCTGGTTGGGAGTAAGAGGAGTGCGTAGCAGCCAGCGGCTAAGTGGCCGAGAGAGCTTACGATTGAAATAGGTGTCTATATGACCGTCACGTGGGTTTTCGAGAGACAGCAACAATGCGTGTTCAATACTGGCCAGGTTAGCATTTGCTGTGAAGCGGTGGACAAAAGCGCTCCGTGCAGAACCAAGGGGGATCTTGTCACTGTTGGCCAATACGGTCGTCTCAGGCAAGGATCTCCCTTGAGACAACTCCGCACAGATTTCAGGAACTCGAGTACTCGCTGTCAAAGCCAGCAGCGGGACCCCAGCAGCATCGGTGATGGACACAGTCTCCCCCGGAACGGTTCTCCGGGAGAGTTCCTGGACCAGGGGGTGACGGAAAATAGTATCACAGGCAAATACCAGGCAAAGACTTTTCGGTTCTATCGCAGGTACAGTTCCTGGGTTCAGTCGTACCCACACTATCCGACTAGTCACGCGCGCGTCGTTCTGTAGTTCGTGGCGGAGATCTTCCCGGTCCTGAGTGAGGACAATATGGCAGATTTTTGCTCCCGCCTTTTGGGCAGTGAGCACAGCCCGCTTGAGGAGAGAGAGACCGCCAAGCCGAGTGAGTGGAGAAACCTCACCCCCAGACGCCACAATGACCGCCACTGTTATCATCAAGCAGCGGCACTATACAGGACAGCTTAACGTGGTTCAAGACAAATGAGCTTTCAGCTGGCGGGCGTCGGCTTTCGGTTGTGTTAGATCCGAGAGCTGACTGCTGAGTGCTGATGACTGATTGCTTTTTTTCTGTATAATAACGCCCTCATGTGAGCTGAGAAGGAGAAGGGAATGCGGACGTTGTTTTTGAATCCCCCAGCATACGATAACTTCGATGGTGGTGCGGGTTCGCGTTATCAAGCCACACGCGAGGTGTGGTCGTTTTGGTATCCGACCTGGCTGTGTTATCCGGCCGGAATGATTAAGGACAGCCGGGTGCTCGACGCCCCTCCGGAGAAGCTAAACCAGGGGCAGACGGTGGAGATCGCCAAAGAGTACGACCTCGTGGTCATTCACACGAGCACGCCGTCGTTCCGGATGGATGTGCGCACCGCCGAGATGATTAAGGCGGCGAACCCCAACTGTGTGATTGCCTTCGTTGGTGGCCATGCGACTGCGGTGCCGGACCAAACTCTTAAGGCATCTGCGGCGATCGACATCGCCGCGCGCAAAGAATTCGACTTCTCGATGAAAGCGGTAGCCGAAGGGTGGGACTGGAGTAAAATCTTAGGAATTAGCTACCGCAAAGACGGCAAGGTTTACCACAACCTTGATCGTGCTCCCTTGACCAATGAAGAATTGGACAACCTTCCCTTTGTCACTCAGATCTATCACCGGGACCTCGACTTCCGCAAATATAACAGTCCTTACTGCCAGTATCCGTACGTTTCACTCTATACCGGCCGTGGCTGCCCGGCCCGCTGCACCTTCTGTCTGTGGCCGCAAGTCACCACCGGTCACTCCTATCGCACGCGTTCGGCGGACAACGTGATCGCAGAAGTGCAAGAGATGAAGCGCCTCTTTCCTGGTATGAAAGAGGTGTTCTTCGACGACGACACGTTCACTGCCGACCCTAAACGGGCACGCGAAATCGCCGAGAAGCTTAAACCTCTCGGCTTATGCTGGTCGACCAACTCTCGCGCCAACGTTGATTATGAAACCCTCAAGATCATGAAAGAGGGCGGATTGCGATTGTTTGTCATCGGCTATGAATCCGGCAACGCCCAGATCCTCAAGAATATCAAAAAAGGTGTTGCCCTGGAGACTGCGCGCCGGTTCACCAAGGACTGCCATAAACTTGGCATCCTGATTCACGGCACCTTTATTCTTGGCCTCCCCGGCGAAACCCGGGAAACAATCCAGGAAACGATGCGTTTTGCCCGGGAAATGAACCCCGAAACAATCCAGGTGTCACTTGCCTCGCCATATCCGGGCACCGCGTTCTACGACTATGCGATCGAACAGGGTTACCTCAAGCCTGACGACCTCGTTGACGAGACCGGCTATCAGAAGTGCGTGATCAATTATCCAAACCTGTCGGGAGAAGAGATCTTCGCGGCGGTGGAAAAGTTCTACAAGTCGTACTACCTGCGGCCGCGCTATATCTTCAAGGCCGTCAAAAAGATGGCCCGTGACCCGGACGAGCGCAAGCGGATGTGGCAAGAAGGGAAAGACTTCTTTCGCACGATGCGTACGCGCCGACAGATAACCTCTAAGTCACAGGTTGCCTCTTCGCCGGTGACGTAAGATTCACGACAGAGATTCTGCCTCGACGTAGGGGCACGGCATGCCGTGCCCTTATGTTTTTTCCGCATGGCCACCGTTCTTTCCCTGCTCCTCGCGAGCCTTCTCATTATTGCCTGCCTGTATTACCTCTTCATTCTGTACGCGGCGTGGAAACTCTTTCGTGGGATTTCTCCTCGTATTGATTCACTGCCACCAGTATCGATCTTCAAGCCTTTAAAAGGCGCTTCTCCTGATCTCTACGACAATCTCGCAAGCTTCTGTCGGCTTGATTATCCAACCTTCCAGATCCTCTGCGGGGTGCGAGATCCGCACGATCCAGCCATCGCGGTCGTGCAGCGTCTGCAGCATGATTTTCCTGAGCACGACATTGTCCTTGCCGTCAATTCAGAGGTGATCGGCAGCAATTACAAAGTGAGCACGTTGCACTATCTCGCACGCGAAGCCAAATACGATATCTTCGTTATCTCTGATAGCGACGTACACGTTGAACCTGGCTATCTCCGGGCAATCATTCCACCGCTTACCTCTGCGAGAGTTGGGCTCGTGACTACTTTATACCGTGGAGGCACGGCGGCTCCATTTCCTGCACTTCTTGAATCTCTGCTCGTCAACACGGTTTTTGCCGCGCTGGTCCTGGTTGCGAGCCAAGTGGAAGAAACGTCCTACGCCTTCGGCGCCACCCTCGCGGTCAAGCGGCGCTGTCTGGAGCAAATAGGCGGCTTCGCCGTGCTCGCGGATTATCTGGCGGATGATTATTACCTGGGCCACTTGGTCACTCGGGCTGGGAGCGAAGCGCGTATCCTACCCTATGTCGTTGAGACCCACCCTGGGGTAACCACGCTGGCGGACCTGTTTCATCACCAACTGCGCTGGGCCCGTACGCAGCGGATCTGTCGTTTCGGCGGCTATTTGGGAACTTTGATCACCTACGGCACGGTCTGGGCATGCTTCGCGTTAATTGCATTTTGGTCACTCCCGCTCATGCGGACGCTCGCGCTGACTACTCTTGGTCTCCGTCTGTTCTCCACAGCAGTAGTGAGCGGAGTCTTCCTTAAGGCACAGCTCACCTTACGAGCCCTCTGGCTTGTTCCTATGACGGATATCTTGGCGTTTCTTATCTGGTGTGTCAGCTTGCGCGGCGACACGGTGCAGTGGAGTGAGTATACGTTCCGAGTGCAGAGCGATGGGAAGATGATGCGGGTTGCATGAGAGAACTTTGCCCAAGAATACGGGCGTCTCGCCCGCCTCAGCTTGGCTGACTGCTGAGAGCTGGCTGCTGAAAGCTTCTCTTCACTTCAGCGAGAAAGGGCAAATGCGCGTTCCCGCGTCTTGACATTTCTGGCGCTGTGGGATTTCTTTCCTAAACCTTTTCTCGTTTTTACCGATGCTTCTCTAAAAGCTAGACTACGAGCAGGAACTGTATGGCGACCTTAAAAGTCTTGCCGGATAATCCCCCGGAAGCGATACGTCAGACCCGGCGCGAGGCGCGCTGTACCGTTCTGCTTCCCATGCGTCTTATTAGTGGATCTGGAGAAGCAATCCCGGCGGTATTGATCAACATTAGTGCCTCAGGGCTGCTCGCTTTGGTTGACATACGTTTCTCTCCCGTCTTGCCGCCCCCGCCAGGAGCCCACCTCGAAAGCGAGTTTTTCCTTGATGATATCGAGATCCGTCAGGCAGTTCTTGAAGTCATCCGCGTGGAGCAGCGTGGGGAATCCCTGTTCGGCTTGAGTTGTAAATTCGTCCACCCTTCATCCGAGTTGTCTACACGGATTCGTGCCAAGGTCGCTGCGTATCTCGCTGCAGCTCGCCCTCAGCGAAGTAGTCCCGATAACTGACGAGGACAATATTCTGCTGCACTGCTGCAGCCCGTACGGCCGGGCTGGTCAGCGCAGCTAGCTCCACATCCCGCCGATACGTCGGGGTCCAACGCTGGACCTCTCGGCAAGGTAGAAAAGCTGGGTGGCAGTACAGTTCTGTCACGCCCTCCCGTAACCTGGGGAGGAGGCTCAGCAGATAGCGTTCGTTCATGTTGCCGCTTTGATGCAAACCGAACAACGCGTCAGGAAAGACGATGCTATGAGCGCGCAGCTTCTTTTCTGCCGCCTGCGCCAGAGGGGTAAAAAT
>CAZAYE010000151.1:0-7273 GCA_964489255.1 uncultured Enterobacteriaceae bacterium | reverse complement strand
AGGCCACCGGTAGCCCTTTCGCGCGTAACGCCGCGACCATCATTTCCGCCTGATTGGGCGGGACAACTTTATCTTCCAGGCCCTGGAAAATGACCAGCGGGCAGGACAGGCGATCGGTAAAGTGAATCGGGGAACGTGCTCGGTAGAGGTCGCGTCGCTCCGGATATGGACCGACGAGGCTCTCCTCATAGCGAGATTCAAACTTGTGCGTGTCTCGCGCGAGGGCTTCGAGATCACTGATGCCGTAATAACTCGCGCCAGCCTTAAAGAAATCACGAAAAGTGAGGGCGCACAGGGTTGTGTAACCACCTGCACTCCCACCGGTAATAATGAGCCGCCTGCTATCTACCAGATTGCGCTCAACCAGGAAGCGGGCGCCGTTTACGCAGTCGTCCACATCGACAATGCCCCATTGACCCTTCAGCCGTTCTCGGTAGGCGCGGCCATAGCCTGTACTGCCACCATAGTTCACATCGAGCACAGCGATGCCGCGGCTGGTCCAATACTGAATCCCCAAGTTGAGGGTGGTTGACGCCGCCGAGGTCGGCCCGCCGTGACTCTTCACTAACAAGGGCGGCCGCTCGCCGGCAGGCGCGGTATATTCACGATTCCGCGGCGCATAGAAGAGAGCGTGGGCAGAGAGGCCATTTTCAGTTGGGAACTCGATCGCCTGTGGAGTCGAGAGATACCCAGGATCGATTGCTATCGTGCTGGAGCGGCGTAGAACTTCGCATTGCCGCGTGGCTAGGTCAAGTCGAACAATCGAGGCCGGCTCGGTCGGGGAGCCAGCGTCAAAGACCGCGTGTCCCGCTGCGGCGCGCAGATTCCAGATCTCAGTGTACGGGGTCTCGAGCGGATCAAGTTTTTGCGTCTCTGTATCGAGGCTTGCCAAGTGCCAAGTTCCGCGCTCAGTGTAAGCGCAGACAATGCGGTTGGCTGATACGAACGCATAGGTGGACGTGTCAAAGGCCCACTGTGGCCGACCAAACTCGGCTGCTCTCGGGCACAGCGGTTCGATGCGTCCTTGATGCCAACGGTAGAGGTTCCACCAGCCGGTGCGGTCCGAGACAAAGTGGAGGATCCCGTCCGGAGACCACTCCGGCTGGAAAATAGATTCATCTCCATCGCCCGCTACACGCTTCGTCCGGCCCAGTGAACCGTCAGCATTGAACTCTCCTACCCATAGCTCGGTGCCATCCCACGGCATATGAGGATGATTCCAGGTCAGCCACGCCAGGCGCAAGCCATCAGGGCTCAGTCGCGGAGAGGAGTAGAAATCGTTGCCAGAAACCAACACCTGACCATCGCCTCCGGCAGGATCGAGGCTCACGAGCGTGTTGACCGCCTCACGCCCGATAGCCGTGTGGTCCTCGCGTACGCAAATGATACGGTTGCGCCGACGGTCCACTCCTCCATCCGCATAGCGAAAGGCTGCGGCAGGTGTGAGCGGTTGCGGTGGGACATCGCCAACTTGCCGATAGAGGCGCTGATCGGCAAAGTTCGTAAAATAGATCGTCCCACCGCTGACCGCGAAAGCGCCGCCGCCATACTCGTGGACCCGCGTGCGGGCGTTGAACGGGGAGGAGGTCATGTCACTCGTGTGTCCATCCGGTGTTCGTCGCACAATGACATTGCGTCCACCCTCAGCCGGTCGCAGTTCGACCCAGTACACTGTCTGGTCATCGAGGGCGATTTGTCCGAGACCGATTGTGGCAGAAACGATCAAGTCAGCAGTGATCGGCGATTTCCACGAGCCGTAGGGTGCGACTTGAGGAACCGTCATACTATTCTTCACTCCCCTCCTATGGCAGTCAGGCCAGCTTTGGCGCATTCAATGTCCTGCTCCTCCGTGCCTCCGCTTGCGCCCACACCGCCGAGTAGTTCACCCTTGATGATCAGCGGCAATCCACCACCGGCAAGCAGCAGCGGCCGACCGACGATACCGGCAATGCTGGTAAATAACTGCGACCGGGTTTGAGCCAGCTCTGCGACCTCGGCTGAGGAGCGTCGGAACGTTGCGGCCGTAAACGCTTTGCTCTGTGCTACTCCGGCAGTCAGCCAGCGTGCGCTATCCATGCGTGCCAACGCGACCAAATTGCCGGCAGGATCCACCACAGCCAAGCTCATCGCCCATCCCTGTTGTTGCGCCTTCGCTTTGGCCGCCGTAATGAAGCGCTCGGCTAATTCTAATGTCAGTGCCATTGGTTGTCCCTCCTTCTGCTATTCCTTAGCTGAAAGATTCCAATTTACTCATAGCATTTTACATTTCAGAAGAAGACTATGACTCCCCAAATTGATTTCGGCAAGACGGCGCAAGACTATGGGCGTTACCGCGCCGGGTTTCCGTCAGCGCTCTTCAATGGGTTGTCTATGTATCGCGCGGGCGCCAGCTCGCTAAGAAGAAAAGAAAAACTGCTGCACGGCCCGGGTCACATCGAGATTATACCGATAGGGTCCGTAGCCTAACGGAGTGGTGCCGATGATTGGCACCTGGCTTTCATGGCGTGAGCCGTGCGAGCGAAGTTCGACACTCGCTTCGATCTCTGAGAGCTCGCCGAAGAGTGCCCCTTTGCGCGCCAGTACCATAAGATCACCAATCCGCTCAGGAGAAAGCGTAAAAGCAGTGGCCGCTTCGGTTCTTGACCAGACTTCCTCAACAGCCGGATGAGAACGGAGGAGTTCGGCAGCACGAGCCATATCAGCTTGGCATGAGCAATACACGTACGCCGAACCGGACAGGTTCCGGTGATGAATCGTGTACCGGTCGCGAATGGTGGACACCACAGTCGCTGGAATGCCCTGACTCGCCAGCCATTTCTCTAAATCCACGGCTGCGCCCTTTGCATTCATGCCGTGATCAGCAGTCACAAAGAGTGCAAGATTCGGATTCTCCTCCAGGATCTTTCCGAGGAACGCGTCGAGCTGTCGCAAATGCTCCTGCGAGTGCTCATTCTCCGGCGCATATGTATGCATAGCGTAGTCAGTCGTGAAGGCATACACGAGTTCTGAGCCCTGTTCACGGATGAGCATACGGGCCGCAGCCAGGACCCAGTAGTTGACTTCGAGGGAATAGATCGGGGCAGGAGTTCCCACAGAACGGCAAAGATCCGCAGGCGGATGTTCCGCTGATACAGCGATCTCAGCGCCCCGCCCTAACAGCCCGAGCAACTTCGCTTTCGCGGTGACCAGAGCCGCACGCCACCTTGCGGCGTGCGCCTGTTCAAAGATCGTTTGTGCTTGTACGAAGCGAGCAGCTTCCATGAGGCCACTGGTTCCTTCGCCCGGGTCATAATAGGCGTTGCCGGTGACTCCATGCTCACGCGGAAACGTACCGGTGACGATAGCAACGGTGTTAACGTTGGTTACTGACGGAAGCAGCGAGGACCCGGTGACTGCGAACCCTTGCGCCGCGATACGACGCAAGGCGGGCATTTCGCTCTGTGCCAGATAGTCTGGTCCAAAACCATCAAGACAGAGGACGAAGGCACGAGTTGACACGTTAACAGGCAGCTTCTTCTCCCACGGGCGGGGTTAGCTGTTCCAACCGGGTAAGGGCACGTTGGAAATCGTCCACCGAAGCTCGGAAAAGGCGCATCAGACGACGGGAATCGATCAAATCAGAAGGCTTGCGTAAAAGGTGTTGGGCGATGCGTTCAGCGGGGTCTGCAGTCATTGCGACTGGACCCTCAGGCTGATGTGAGTCTGACATGGATAACCTCCTCAAAGTGTAAACCGTTGAGTCGCACAGGAAAGTAGGTAAAAGGAAACACCCAGAGGCCTGCATAACGGAAAAAACTGTAGCGCAGCAGAGAAATTCCAGCAATGGCAGAGGAGCAGGAAACCCGGAGTTTGCTCATTAAATCCTCTAATCATGAAAAGCAAAATAATTCACAGCCTTTATGTTGCCTTGCCGGGTTTCCTCTGGTAGTCTCACTAACGATAAGAACAACGACCTGTGAGCAAAGTACGCACTCCCCAGGAAGACGGCTCACACGTCCCCTTAGTTCACCGCCAGGTCCTCCCCAGCCAGGCGGTGTTCCAGGGCCCGCAGGTTTCCCCTCCTTTACCCTGCGGGCCCATTCTTTTTGGAACCCCACGACCGTTTCACCAGGCTCCTCTAGACAGGATGGTCAGACAGAGAATAATCACCTCTATGACCTTTTCCTCTCCTATCCCCCAAGAGATCGAAGCGAAATTGCTAGTCCCGCGGGCTGGAGTGCTCCAGGCCATTGCTCGGCTGAAGAGACTGGGGCCATACCGTCTGCGGCCGAGGCGGACTGCCCGTCTGCATACGATTTATCTTGATACCCCTGAATTCACCCTCGCTTGCTGCAGAACCGCTGTACGCCTGCGTCGCCACGGAACGCGCTGGGAAGCTTCGGTCAAATGGGAAGGTCAAGGCGATGGCGTCGTCCATGCACGTCCAGAGTTGACTGTTCAGCTTGCCGCGCCTCCTTCTTTGCCGTTCACGTTACCACCAGGTCCTCTTGCCGATCAGTTAGCCAAACTCGTCGCGGAACAGCCTCTCACTCCCATCTTGATCTCAGATGTACGGCGGCAGCGTTTTGCCGTGTTCTCCACCCAGCAGGCTGAGGACAACGCGCTTGCCGAATTAGCGCTCGACGAAGTACACCTACGCGCCCCTGATCCTCATACTTCTCCTGTGGCTACTTATTGGGAAGTTGAAATCGAGCTGGAAACGACCGGCGCCGAGCAGGATCTGCGCACCTTTGTCGGACTGTTACGGCAACGTTTTTCTCTCACCCCGTCGGATGGGGGAAAGTTCCACCGTGGCTTGGCGCTTCTGTACGGTCCGAGGTTGATTGGTAGGGAGGTAACAAGCAAAAGGCCAGTGTCGCGTCAGCCCCGAGCAGCCAGGAAGAAAGCCAAGCCCCCAACCGCCCAACAGTAATAGGCAAACACTGACAGCCGGCGCGAGCGGGTCATATTAAGGAGCACGGCGATGCTCCAATAGCCAACAATCCCGGCAGCCAGCGTACCGAGACCATACGCTAGGGGATCAAACCCTTGAGACATATGGTGTCGATGGGCCACCATTTCCAGGACAAACGCCCCAGCGATTGCCGGGATCGACAGGAGAAACGAGTAGTGCACCAGCAGCGTCCGCTCTAGACCAAGAAACACTCCCGCCGCGATAGTCGCACCAGAGCGCGACAGGGCTGGGATAATTGACAGCCCTTGGGCGATGCCGATCACGAAGGCATCGAAGAGTCCCATTGCCGCCAATCCACGACCTGGTGTCGAGACTTTGTCAGTGAGAAACAGGAGGATACCGGTGATGATAAACCACACGCCAGCCCCGGAGACATCGTGGAACATGGCTTCAAACTGTTTACGGAACAGCACCCCGATCGCTGCTGTCGGTACGGAACCAACAATGAGCAACCACAGCAGGCGTCGGGAAGCAACGGCCCCTTCGTGTTCAGCAGAGAAGAGGGAAAGGAACATCGCCCGTAGGTCCTGCCAGAAATAGACGCATACGGCCACTAGCGTGCCGAGGTGCAGAGCAACATCAAACAGCACCCCGGGCTGGGAAAAACCAGGAACCAAACTTTGGGCGAGGACGAGGTGCCCAGAGCTACTTATCGGAAGAAACTCAGTCAGCCCCTGTAACAATCCGAGCAACACCGCAACCACAAGCGACGACATCACACCCCCTAGTTCTGCGAAAAGCTGACTGCTGATAGCTGAAAGCTCGTTGGCATGATAAGGGGCACGGCGTATGCGTCAACAGCGGCTCTGGATGGCGATCTCGACTGTATGGTTTCTCGTCTTTCCGCCTTCTGCTTTTTCTGCTCTTCTGCAACTGACCCATGGAGTTGCAAGTGGCGATGTCACTGATACCAGCGCCGTGATCTGGGCTCGTGCGGACGGCGCGGCCACCCTGGTGGGGGAGTATGCGACATCTCCAGAGTTCAGCGATGGGCGTACTGGTGGCACTGTGCAGGTCTCCGCGACAAGCGATTTCACCGGAACTGTTATTTTCACCTCCTTGCAACCGGGGACTCGGTACTACTATCGAATGCGACCTCAAGGCGCAGAACTTGCCGCGAGTGTGGTTGGCTCTTTCACGACCGCACCGGCTCCAGCTCAGCCACGCGACCTCACTTTTCTGTGGGGAGGAGACCTCGGGGGGCAGGGATTCTGCCGGCAGCCAGAGTACACGATCTTCACGCCAATGAAAGCTTTGGCCGCCGACTTCTTCATTTTTGGCGGCGACACTCTCTATGCTGACTCCCGTTGTTTCTCCCCTCCGAACGCGCCGGGCGCTGACTTTAAAGCAACCACGCCGCAGGAATTTTGGGCTAAGTATCGGTATCAGCGTGAGGACCGGCCGTTACGGGAATTGCTCTCTATCACTCCAGTGTATGCAATCTGGGACGATCACGAGGTCAAGAACGACTTCGCTGGACCAACAGAACCGCTGACCCCGCTAGGGCTCAAGGCGTTTCTCGATTATTTCCCAATCCGCCGAGTACTTGAGGAGCCGCAGCGACTGTATCGTTCATTTCGCTGGGGGCAACGTCTGGAAGTGTTCCTGCTCGACACCCGGCAGTACCGAAGTCCGAACTTGCAAGCCGACGGCATAGACAAAACCATGCTCGGTTCGACGCAATTGCGCTGGCTGCTTGATCGTGTGACTACCTCGACAGCGACCTGGCAGGTAATTGTCTCCGGCGTGCCACTTTCGGCTCACACCGGTAGCATCCTCACCGGAAACGATGGTTGGGGCAAAGGCCTCGTATCTAGCGGCTTCGATACAGAACTGGGCAAGATTGTGGCTGCCCTGCGCGACTCCCATCAGCACAACGTCATATGGCTCTCGACTGACATTCATGTGGCCCGAATTCTTTCGTACGATCCAAATCGGGATGGCATGGCGGATTTCTATGAGTTTATCAGTGGACCGCTGAGTGCCATAACTGGCAACTTCGATCCCCTCGACCAGACCTTTCACCCCAGTGTCGTGTATGAGGAGACGAATTTCTTTAACTTTGGGGTGGTGAAAATTGACGGAAAAAGCGGTGCGCTGACCGTGGAGATTCACGATCAGGAAGGGAAGGTTCATTACACACTGACGCTGCCAGCGCGGTCTTGATAACAACGGCGACGCCGAGGTTGTTGTTCGTGCTTCGACAGGCTCAGCACGAACGGTTGCCTACCTGCAGAGGTGCAGAATGCTACATCTCCACCCGTTCGCCCTGAGACTTGTATGATGGATGTTGTGGTTCACCGCGAGTGCTCAACAGGA
>CAZAYE010000150.1:0-7308 GCA_964489255.1 uncultured Enterobacteriaceae bacterium | reverse complement strand
CATCAGGGCCGAAGCCAGGAAGGCAGTGCAGTTGAAAGTCCACTCCTCATGAGCCGTATGGTAGCGGCAATGGTAAGGGGATACCAAGGAAACTCTCTCGCCGATCCGAACTCGGTCGCGGCCACACTGAAGCATGTGGGCCCGTACCAATATACGTATAGCCCTGATTATACGGATTGCGGGCCCAGCAGACGGCTCTTCCTTGAGGACTCCTGGCCGCCATTTCACGCCGGCCTTAAGGCCGGCGCGGCAGCGATCATGATGAGTTTTGTATCGCTTGATGGAGTCCCTGCCCATGCGAATGAATACCTTGCCAGGCTTACGACCAGGCATGGCGGGGAACATGTCATTAGGATCTCTGACTTCACCGGCATCAACGAGCTCATGGAATTCGGGGTTGCAGGTACGCCGTCTGAAGCAGCGCGCCTCGCGTTTAAGCGGGGCGGGATTCACCTCGATCTTAACGGGGGCGTCTACAGCGCATGCCTGCCAAAACTCGTGGAAGAAGGGACGATCGAGCTCTCTGAGCTCATGACTCGTGCTGCTGAGGTGGTACAGCTCAAGCAGAAACTTGGTCTCTTCGAGGACCCATTCCGTTATGGCCGGCCGGCCGAGGCGGCTCTGCTCGATGCGCAACCCCCCCTTTCCGCTGCCTTCATACGGCTTGCCGAGGAGAGCATTGTGCTCCTGCGGCTAACGGCACCAACCAGTGACGTCTTGCCTCTACCGGGCAACGCCAGAATCCTCGTGACCGGCCCTCTTGCCGACGACAAAGAGGGCGTGCTTGGGGAATGGTGTGGGAACGCCAAGTTACATCTGGCGCAAGTCGTGACGATCTACGAAGGCATCATGAACGAGTGGGGTAGCAGCAACGTCACTTATGCGCCGGGCGTAGGCTTTGAAACGTCTGATGAGCATATACAGAAGCAGGCACTGACCGTCGCAAAGGACAAAACCCATATAATCGTCTGTTTGGGCGAGCCGTGGAACTGGAGCGGTGAATCAAAGGTGCGGCTGGTGCCGAAGGTCCCTGATATACAGGTGCGCTTTGTCGAGCGGCTTCGCGAGGCGACTGTCGCGGGAATCCTTGTTCTTATTACGGCCGGCCGGCAGCTCAAGATTCCTGACGCGGTACAGAGATGTGCTCAGGCGGTATTCTGGGTGCCGCAGCTTGGCACATTCGCCGGTACGGCGGTTGCGAACGTCCTCAGTGGAAAGAAAAATCCGTCGGGCCGCCTTGCCTACTCGCTCCCTTGTCACGAAGCCGTGACTTCAGGCTTTTCGCATCGGGAACGGAGAATTGGTCGTCCTGCGGTGTTCACCAATCCAGCCACGCGGGCATACGCTACGCCAGGGTGGAGTGCTCACTACCAGGAGCTGGGTCCGAGGAGCACTCTGTCCGAGTTTCACTTCGGCGAAGGGTACTCTTACACCAGATTCGAACTCTCGGATCCAAAACTGAGCGGCACGACGCTCAGCATACGGGGCGGCGAGCCGCTGCTAGCGAGCGTCACTGTCACCAACACCGGCTCGCGTTCAGGCAAGGAAACAGTGCAGCTCTATTGGCACGATACCGTCTCCCAAGCGGTGCCGCGCCGTCTTGAGTTGCTCGATTTCCAACAGGTGGAACTTATGCCCGGAGAATCAAAGATGATCTCCTTTGAGATTACCCCGGCTATACTCGAGCAATACGGCAGCACCCTGGAGGAGGGTACAAAGCCGCGTCCCGACCCCTACCCTGTGTACCTTTTTATCGTCCAAAATGCGGGACAGGCAGAAGAGGCGCTTTTTGACCTTTCAGATAAAACACTGAGATTCGTACTGACCGAGTAATAGTTGAAACTACAGCCGGCATATCGCATGTTCTGCTCTATGGAGAACCAGGATGCGTTATACGCCTGACGTTTTGCCTTTTGACAAAGCTGTCTGCGATTTTAATCGTGATGACGTCGCATTGCTTGACCTCGTAGAGCGGCAAACGTTGGGGTATTTCTGGGATTTTGCCCATCCGGTAAGCGGCCTCGCGCGAGAGCGCAGTAACATCACGCCCGCCTATGGTCATGAAGTTGTCACAATCGGAGGATCAGGCTTTGGCGTTATGGCTATTATTGCCGGCGCTGAGCGCCGATGGATACGGCGAGGCGATGCTCTCGATCGTCTCCTCACGATGGTTGCTTTTTTACGCAAGGCCGACAGCTACCACGGTCTCTTTCCACATTTCCTTGATGGCAAAACCGGTAAGACCGTTCCCTTTTCCCCAAAAGATGATGGCGGTGACATTGTCGAAACATCATACCTCATGATGGGACTCCTCTCTGCGAGGCAATACTTTAGCGGCAACACGCCGAAGGAGTGGGAGCTCCGCAAGCGGATCAACGAGCTCTGGCAGAGGGTCGAGTGGAATTGGCACACCCGTGGCAATAAAAATATTCTCTACTGGCATTGGAGTCCCCACTACGGTTGGGACACGGACATGGAAATCCGGGGTTGGAATGAGTGCCTGGTCACCTACGTACTGGCGGCATCAGCCCCGCGGCACGCCATCTCCGCGGACGTGTACCATCATGGCTGGGCAAAAAGCGACTGCTTTACAAACGGCAGCGAATACTACAGCATGGCGCTCCCGCTTGGACCAGATTTCGGCGGGCCGCTGTTCTTCGCCCACTATTCGTTCCTGGGCCTCGATCCGCAAGGGCTCAGCGACGCCTACGCCTGTTACTGGGAACAGAATGTACGCCACACCCTTATTAATCGTGCCCATTGCCTCAAGAACCCCAACGGGTTCAAAGGCTATAGTGAGGCCTCGTGGGGGCTTACGGCAAGCGATAGCATTGGAGGATACAATGCGCACGCGCCTGATAATGACCTTGGCGTGATTAGTCCCACGGCGTCACTGTCTTCGTTCCCTTACACACCACGCTACTCGATGCAGGCACTGCGTCACTTCTACCACGTTCTCGGCGACCGGTTGTGGGGTAGGTATGGTTTTTACGACGCCTTCAGTGAGACACACAACTGGTTCGCGGATTCATACCTCGCCATCGACCAAGGGCCGATCGTAGTTATGATCGAGAACTACCGCACCGGCCTTCTCTGGAATTTATTTATGAGCTGTCCCGAAGTCCAGCACGGACTTGCCAAACTTGGCTTCTCAAGCCCATAGGTTCGGCGATACCAAAGTCCACCCCCATTAAAATGCCAAGCTCACGGATAGACTCACGCGTAGTCATAAGCGTCCGCTGAATATTCAACATAACTTGCAGGGGGTCTGTGGCTTTCGCGGCCATTTGCACGAACCAGACATAACCGCCGACGGTTATGGTATTCGCGCACACATACCACGCCGCCACGAGCGATGTGGCGATCACAAACAGGAGGGTAACTGTCTCGCGCGTTACCGTTTCATACATGGTCCGCATGACTTCGACCCTGACTGTGGTCATGACCAAGCTAGACACGTGTTTGCGGTATCGTGCGGAACGGCTCTCTTCCGTCATGTTTTCGAGCCACCGCTCTTTTTCGTCCCCCAGTGCCTGCATCTCACACCGGTAGAGCCTGTTTTGGCGCCGCTGGCGCTTGGCATATGGCTTCTCGAGGTGCGCATCCATCACGAAGGTGACGAGCAGATCAACAAGGATTCCGAGAACAACAAGAAGTGCCAGATTGGGCATTGCGTACGTAAGGTATATCAGCACCGCGAACCCCCGCACCGCAAAGATGGGGTCGCGCAGGAGCGACTCGACCATGCCGACCAAATTCGCGCGACCTGCTTGCAAGGCGGGGGCGCCGTTGCCGCCCAACCTTAGCGCAACCGCCCAGGGGTGAGTACGACCGTAATTCGTCGCGGTTTCACTGATGAAGGTGAAGAGGCGTGCCCTGAAATACACAATTGCACACATGTCTCGCACTGCCGCAAGCAGTACGCCGGGCGGGAATCTGAACGCGATAATAGGTGTGGCGATCATGACCGCTACATCAAAGTAGGGCGTATCGGGTTTAAATGCGTCAACACCCCAACTCATAATGAAGGGAACGAACGCATCCCATGCAGCAATAGTGAGGTTGAATCCGAGCAAACAACCCATGGGCCAGCGAAGTGGTGGGGCAGGTCGCCACACGGCACAGAGAATGCCCCGGCACTCACCCCAACATCTCACGAACCGCCTGCAGGCTTGGCTCAGAAGGTGCCACGTGGCTATGACGTTCGGTACTACCAGTTGCGTCATACTACTATGGTGCCGCACCAAATCATGGTTGGCCTCCTTTTTTAGGTAGTGCGAGGGCCCCTGTGCCCCTAGCAGAGGGCGCACGTGCCTCGCGATCGGTCTGCGGGTCCGGTGTCCCTACTAGGTAGGCAGTTGCCTTCTGGCGTATTTCCTTACGCCGTCTTTGTATGGCTTTTATTAGATACGCCCAACGATCAGCGGATGTACGCTAATCAGCCATCTGTCCACGTTCCCTACAGCCGGCTGCTCCGCCGGTTGAGCTACCGAGGATTATGGATCGGTGTTGTAGCAAAGGGCTGTCAGGGTGTAAAGCGCGGCCGGGCACTTTATACCAAAGTGCAGTACACGGTGATTTTTGATCCTGACTCAGTCCCAGGGCCCGCACCTGTGCACTGCGGGTCGATTGAGCGTGAGTGTGGTTAAGGGGTAGCCGATTGCACACTCAAATCGCTTCTGGACGGTTCAAGACTGCATTGAAGATGGTCGCCGGTACGCGTAGATGCTCGTCGCCTTCGTAGAGGGTACGCAGCTCCGCAAATGAAGCATCAGGCGCGCGCGTGAGCGCGGCAAGCCGATCGAATAGCGCAAGCTGGTCGTTCTGCAGCGGCTCGTCGGGACGGATCATTGCACCCCAGACATCCCAAGGCAGCATCTCCATATGGTTGAACGCCGCGAGGTCGCGCACCAGGTTCCCCGCAATGAACCAGAGCCCGCGCATAGCGAAAATGCCGAATTTCGCTGGGTCGGCCTTGCCCGTACGACATTGTACCCAAGCCTCGCCCGCGATGACGAAGCGGTCATGTGGCACGTCGAGCGGATCGAAATCGACTTTTAGCTCCGCACGTTGAACCTCGTCGAGCTGCGCATCGATGCGAATCCAGCGTGCTTCGGCGGCACTCCAGTATTCGCAGACCCAGTGGTCATCGAAGTGACCGCGTTTGAAATACGAAGCGAAACCGCAACGCGCCCGGGCAGGCACACCTTTGCTGCGCAACATGCTGACCAGTAGCACCGTGAAATGACGGCAGACCCCGACGAGGCGCGCTTCGACAGGCCGAGCAACAGATAACGGCCGGCCATCAAGGGCGAGCAGGCAGTCCAACATCCGCTCCACCGCGCGAATATGGGATTGGCTTCTACGCTCATCCGCAAGCGCGACGCCATAGAGGGGTGCAGCATGCTCATGCAGCAACAGGCCCTGCGCAACGCGGGCGAGAGCAGCCACGTCGCGCGGCAATTCATCGAACACGGGCGCGTGCCTGCAACTAGACGTCATCGCCGCAGGGCGCAGATAGAAGTCAAGAATATGTTGTTGTGCCGCCATGGTGTACTGTTCCTTTCGTTGTCAATACCAACGCGATGGAGCGGCGCACGCGCCGTGCTGCAAGGTATGACAGCGATGCCACGTACAGGATCACCAGCAGCGTCCGCAGGTACGCCGCGGTTGACACCGAAAGCCCGACGCCGGTTCCAACCGCAACGTAGGCCGCCAGACAGGCGGGGCACTTGGGCAAGAGCGCCAGGACGGCGCCGGGAACTATCCATCCGGCGATGTCGAGACACCGCCGAGCGAACGTCGGCGGCTGCGAGTCGCCACGCGCGGTCCGCGCTGCGGTCGTCTCACGGTTGGAACCGCTCGAAGCGACTGCGCAGCAACGATGAGCGCTCACGCGTGGTCCTCCCCCGAGCCGTGACAGGAGTCTGAGCCTTCAGAGGGCTGGTACCGTCCGGTCGGGTCGTCACCGTACCTGTCGTGGTGCCGTACCCAGTCCATAGTGAAAGGAAGACCGTCCTCGTCGCGGCCCTTGGGCGTGAGGTCGAGGTAGTTGTACGTGCCGACTAACATGTCCAGCCCGCGCGCGTAGGCTGAATAGGTGTGAAAGATACCGCCGGTCCCGTCCTTGTAGAACACGCTGATGCCGGGGGCTTCACCCTCGCTCGGGGATTCGCGCACCTGGTAGTTGTAGTACGTCTTGCCCTTCGCCAAATCGTCCTTCGTGAACGACACGTGATAGTCGCTGTTGAAGTCGCTTCCGTAGGACGACGCCCACTTGAAGCGCCAGCCCATACGCTTCTTGAACGCTGCGATCTGGGGCAGGGGCGCGCGTGAGACTACGACAACCGTCACGTCGCGGTGCGCGAGGTGGATGACGCTGCCGTCGATATGATCGGCCAGGAACGAGCAGCTCTTGCAACCCTCCTCCCACCCCGGGCCAAACATGAAGTGATAGACAATCAATTGGCTCCGTCCGTCGAAGAGGTCGGCGAGCGTCTCCTTGCCGTCCGGCCCGTCGAAGACATACCGTTTCTCCACCTTGACCCAGGGCAGGTTGCGCCGCTCGGCGCTTACCTGATCGCGCAGCCGGGTGAGTTCCTTTTCCCTCGCCAGATGAGCCTTACGGGCGACAAGCCATTCGTCTCGGGACACGATTGGGTTGTGGTTCATCGTTCGCTCTCCTTTGCGTGTGGGTTGATTCCATTAGACGGTCGCCAGATATGCTGCGAGGCGATCCAGCGAGCTATTCCAGCCGCCCCGATGCGAATCGCGCGCGGCGACCGACTCGAAGATGGCTTGGTGCAAGGTCAGCTTCGTCTTCCCCTGATGCTCCTCGAAGGTCACCGTCAGCAGCGTTTCGGGGCTGGTGGGTTTGCCGTCGGCATCGGTCCATGCCCCTGCCAAGACGAGCCGCTCCGGCTCCACGACTTCGCGATAGACGCCCTGCGACCAATGGTCATCGCCCTCGGGCCCGCGCATGTGGACGCGGTAGGTGCCGCCCGGCCGGACGTCGTTGGCAATGATTGTGCTCGTGAAGCCTCGCGGGCCCCACCAGTGCACTAGGTGCTCGGGCTCGGTCCAGGCCTTGAACACGAGGCTGCGCGGCGCGTCGAAGATGCGGGTAATGACGAGCTCCCGTTCCCCCGATTCCGCGGCGGTGTTACTTCTTGCGGCCATGTTTCTTCTCCTTTCTTTGCAGCTCGCGCAAATACTCCTCTAAATGATCGAAGCTCTGTTCCCAGAACCGACGATAGTGCTCCAGCCAGTCGGCGGCGTCCTTGAGCGGACCTGCCGCGAGTTGGCACG
>CAZAYE010000149.1:0-7317 GCA_964489255.1 uncultured Enterobacteriaceae bacterium | reverse complement strand
GTATCAATGTTCATACGCGTGTGCGCTCTGTTGCCCGAGAGCTTGATAGCACTGCACAAATCTGTCGATATACGTCTCCTCGCGAAAGCACGCCAGAGCGACTTCACGTCCAGTCTTGCCCATTTGTTCGGCCAATTCGCGATCTCGCAAGACAACGATCAAGGCCTCGGCGAGCGCGTCCGCCTTGCCAGGTGGGACGAGAAAGCCACTCTGGCCATCTTTGACGACCTCCGTCAAGCCACCAGAAGCGCTCGCGACGACTGCCGTTCCGCGCATCATCGCTTCTACGGCGACGAGGCCAAAAGCTTCGGCGAATTGCGAGGGGACAACTTGCACCCAAGCCCCGGTAAGGTGGCGCTCCATCTCCGAGCGTGGCAGATATCCGCGCAGGCTAACACTCGCGGACAACCTCAAGTCGTGTATCAGGCTTTGTAGATGTTGGCGTTCTGGGCCATCGCCCACCAACAGCAGTCGCGCCTCTGGAATGCGAGCCACCACCTTTGCGAAGGCCCGTACTAACACTTCTGCACCCTTCTGCCGAACCAAGCGTCCAGCAAAAGCGACCGTTGGCGGTGGTGAAAGAGGCGGACGCATCGGTTGCATGGGAATACCGGGCCAGAGGACCTCTACAGGGCCAAAGCCCTCCGCCAGCAAAAGCCGCTTCACAGCTTCACTGTTGGCAGCGATCAAGCTGAATACCTGACGCCAACGCCGCCAGAGCCTCATCTGCAGCATGCGCGGCACCCAACGGCGCAGCGGCAGGCAACGATTGCGATAACACACGGCGCCTGCCGGCACCCGGCACGCCGTTCCATCCGGTAAGGTTTTCGTGCCCAGCGGGCAGACCGGCCGATACCAGTGGACCTGATACAGACTCGGCACGTCTCTGAGCAAAGGCAGAATCAGGGGAGACAGTTGTGTCAAGAACATGCCTACGTGCACAACATCCGGACGAAACGCGGCCAAGACCTGGCGCAACCGCCAGAATGCCCAGGGGTTCACCATTTGTAGCAGTGTGCAAAAGCGTGAGGTTGTGCCAAAGCATTCATAGTCAGCCAAGCTTTTGCCCCCCCCGGGTCGCGCTGAGGACGCAAAAAGCCGAGTATCATGTCCGCGCTCGCGGAGCCCCTCCCGCAACCCGAGCATCAGGAGTTCGGCACCGCCGGTCGGCGTCGCATAGTCGTTAACCAGCAAAATCTTCATCGACAAGATCTGGCAGCACGACAGGCTGCCGGGTTCTCGCTGAGAGCTCAGCTGCCTCAATGACCGCTAAACTCCGATAGCCGTCCCAGAGGTCTGGGCCGACCAGCTGACCGGTTCGTATCGCACTCACAAAATGAGTCAGTGCCACCCGATAGGACGGCTCGCGGTGTGGCATCAGCAGTTTACGCAGCTGCAAGGGGGTTCGGGCGAGACTTCGCAAACTGTTCTGGATCAGCGACAATCTGGACAAGTCCTGAGTCGGCTCAGTAATGGTAGCCTCCAGGGAATGATAGCGATCAACCATCAGCTTCCCGGCTTGACCATAGATCTCAAAACGATCCTCCTCAACCGCGTTCATCGCAAAGAAGGCTTGAACCGGCACGCCGTCGGCCAGCCGCAGCTGGAGCATGGCACTATCATTTTCACTGTGTTGCGACCGGAGTTCCGCATACATCTCGCACACCGGCGGTTCGAACAAGAAATGTACTAAATCAATGTGATGCGAGGCCAGATCGAGCAGCACCCCACCACCACTGAGACGCTTGAGTTTCCAGAGAGGCAAGGATTGCCCCACCGTGGAACGAGTCGAACGGGCACCGATTAATTCGCCAAGTCTGCCTGATTGGACGTAACGTTTCGCTTCCTGAAAAAGCGCATGGAAACGTAAGTTGAAGCCGAGCATGCCAATAACTCCAGCACGTCGCCAGGCAGCGAGCACCCTGCGCCCCTCGGCGAGGCTCGTTGCCAGAGGTTTCTCCAGATAGATATGCTTCCCTCGCTGCAGCACCGCCACTGCCGCTTCGGCATGCAACGCGTTTGGCAGACAGATCACCACTGCTTCTATCTCTACCCTCTCCAGCAACTCCCGATAATCAGCAAAGGCAACCGCCTGCGGCGCACGCTGACTGGCTTGCGCCCGTCGTTGTGGGTCAGGCTCCGCCAGTGCTACTACCGTCACGTCCGGCAAACGCGTCAGGATATGCAGATGGACTAACTGGGCGATACTGCCGCAGCCGATCAGACCAATTTTAAGAGCAGCCATGCGCCGTTAGCCCTCGGCCAGAGACAAACACAAGAGGTGATTCATTACCCGAGCGAACGAGTTTGCACCCGCATTCGGATTCCGTGCTTCGGCCAGAGAGTTAATCCTGGTGTTGGTACGATGCGCTGGCCAGGAAGCAATGCTAGGCTGACTCGCTGAGCCATAGAGGCGAGCACCAGTACTCCTTCGAGCAAAGCAAACCCCTGTCCGAGACACACTCTTGGTCCTCCAGAAAAAGGGAAATAGGCAAACCTAGGACGAGCCTGCTTGGCAGACTCAGCAAACCGCTCCGGATCAAAACGTTCTGGTGCAGGAAAATAGCGCGGATTGCGCTGCATCGTATAGGGGCACAGATAGAGTTTGGTCCCTGCAGGGATCTGCACCCCGCTCGGCAAAACATCAGCTTGTTGAGCAACGCGCACGAAGATCCACGTCGGGGGGTAGAGGCGCAGACCCTCAGCAAACACCATCTCGGTGTACCGCAATTTTGCCACGTCGCCAACAGTCGGCGTCCGGCCGCCCAACTCAGTTTGCAATTCCGCGGTAAGTGCTCTTGCCGCGTCAGGGTTTTGGGACAGCAAATACCACGTCCAAGCAAGCGCTAACCCGATGGTCTCATAGCCGGTCGTAGCAATAGTCAGAGCTTCATCCCGTATCTGCTCATCATGCAGCGGGACCCCATCTCTATCCTGCGCTTGCATCAGCAGAGACAGGATATCCTGGGGAAGAACCGCAGAAGTACGACGGGCACTGATCATGCCATGAATGGTTTGGTCGAGGCAGAGCATGGCTTGGCGATACTTCCGGTTCGTGCGGGTCGGAAGATAGCCAGGAAGCGGCAGGAGAAAGGGGAAGCCAAAGTAATGCTGGATATAACGCCGCCGGACCTTCATGGCGTTGGCAAGCTCCTGTCCCTCCCCGAGCAAATCAAGGCTGAAAAGGGTTTTCCCCATCACCTGCTGCGTTAACGTCAACATTGCGGCCGCAATATCGAGTTCGGCGCCAGGATGCCAGCGGGCAAGCATCTGCTCTGTGCAGTTGACCATCACTTCACCAAACTCAGCGATGGTGGAACGGGCAAAGATGGGCTGCAAGATGCGTCGCTGACGGAGGGCAGCTGTACCTGAACTCGTGAGCAGTCCCTTGCCAGACAGGATTTGTCCACTCCGGTTGGTGAGTCGCCGGGTCTTGGTGTAGTTCAGGTGATTCACCTCTAATACATAACGAATGTCTTCAGGGTTATTCAGCAAATAGGTGCGCGGCCCGAACGTAAGATCAACGACATCACCATAGTGCGTCGCCCAGTCGAGGAAAAAGCCGAGCGGATCAGGGAGGCGGCCAAAGAGGCGGGCCAAGAGGAGGGGCCAGGGCGCTCTCCGAGGCGTTCGCGAGTTCTGTCTAGGATTCTCCATGACGCTTACTCCGTTGGTTTGTCCTGTGTTCGCATCTTTGCCGTCTCTCGCTGTTGCTGTCGGCGCTCCCAGAAAAACCCTGAGGTACTCGCTAACCGCGCCACTACCAGTAGTGCTGACAATATTAAAGTCTGTTGACCCTGGGTCTGTGCTAAGAGATAGCGAAACAACTGCCGAGGGAAAGAGCAACGGTCCTGCTTACCGCGTCCCTGACTGACCGGACCGTTTTGCCGGACGCGAAATGCGCCACGGCCATACTGGAAATGCTGTTGCCAGAAGGCCCCTAAACTCAGCCGGTGGGCATGGTAGACCACAACCTCCGGTGCATAGCGCAGGCGATACCCCTGAGAGAGCCAGCGGATGCACAGTTCCCAATCCTCCCCGCCAGCGAGGGGAAAGGCTGGATCAAAGCCACCCAGGGTGCGAAAGGTATCCGCAGGCAGCGCCAGGTTGCTGGTGGTCCAGAAACACGCCTGGTTCGGATCGTTGTTGTGGTACGCAAAGAGGAAGGAAACTAAAAGTTGACTGGCCGTCGCATAAGGATTCTCGGGCAGCGCATTAAGCGTCTGTCCAACAATGGCGTCTGCCGGTGCTGTCTCAACTCGTGCAGCTAAGGCTCGTAACCAATCTGCTGCAGGGGTGCAATCGTCATCCGTAAACGCAAGAAACTGCTTCTGTGCGTGTCCTGCACCAATATTGCGAGCTGTCGCTGGACCGGTATTCATCTGGCGCAGCAGCGTCACAGTAAGATAGTGACGGAAGGGCGCTACTACGCCGTCCACTGGAGTCGCGCTCCCGTCATCCATCACGATTACCTCGAAGCAATCGCGCGGATAGTCTAGCCCGGTCAGCGCGTGCAAGCATGCAGAGAGTTGCTCCGGGCGGTTGTACGTCGGGATGATAATCGAGAAGGTTGGTTGTTGGTCTATCATACTTGTCACTGGAGTAAGCACGGGAGCCTACCGCCGGATCACTTCGTACTCTTCGGGAGGGTAACTCTGCGAGAGGAGCGCCGTAATGCAGCGCCGGAGGTATTTCTCCGCGTTGTAGCAGGGAACGATGACCGAAATTTTTTGCATAACCTCTTTCTTTTATGGCACTCATGCGGTCCAGGCAACACGTCGCCAAATACGACGCCTCCTTGGGAATCAATCGCAAACACGGCGACCAACTCTCCTGTGCCGGCTCGCTCTGCCCCTGGCTCTGCAGAACTGGTTGCTGACAAGCCTACAGCAGCGGCTCTGCAAGACTGGCGGGCGCCTCATCCGGCATGCACGATACTTCCTCCTCCAGCTTGTCGAGAGCCGCTTGACGTGGCGCCAGCTTAGGCAGATACTCGCGCGCATCGAGCGACTCGCGTGGCATCCGACCTAGTCGAAAGGACGGTATACGACGGGTGAGACAGTGATCGTTTACAGAGTATGAGCGCAGCGTTGCGGCTGAAGTCTCTCCTGAGGCGGTGCATGCCCGGTGTGGTGAATTATCTTGTCCCGATAGAGGATCATTTACATCTCTCCCCGCGCAAACGGATTGCTCAATACGCGAGAGAACGCTTTTCTCCAGAACTCGCGGGGGCAAAATTGCACGCGGTTTACCAGTCTTTGCGCCTTGAGTCGAAAGGTCAATTGGCCAAGCCCTGTATACCCACTTAGTACCGAGCGCCACAATTACAGCAGCGGTTTTCCCGTAGGGGCAATCCTTGTGATTGCCCCATCTGGCCGGGCGAACACGAGGTTCGCCCCTACAAAGGAACTGGTAGCGTATTTCTGGCGCATTGCACTTAGATATGCCAGAGGCCGTGCGAGGGTGCTGACTCGGATGTCGTCAATGGCAAACTGTTAGGGAAGTTCTGATTTATGCAACAACGCCACCCTCTCCCACAAAAATCCTGCCGTATTCGCCCCTTGCCACACCAGCAGCAACACCGGCAGCACGAGTCTCCGCATCCCCTGTTCCCGCGACAATGAGCGGCTCAGTAAGACTGGTAACCGCGTATAAAATTTGAGTTCTTGTCTGAATCGCCCCGAGCCTCGTCGCGCGCGTATACGGTGGAAGCGGAACGCGCCGCGGCCATAGTTGAAGTGCTGCCACCAGAAGGTACGCAGGGTTAATGCATGCGCGTGGTAGACGATGACTTCCGGGGCATAAGTCATACCATAACCGTGGTGCAGCCAGCGGTCGCACAGCTCGCGGTCCTCTGAGGTAGTGAAGCTCGTATCGAAGCCGCCTATGGTATGGAAGCGATTCGCTGGCAAGGCCAAATTATTAGCGGCGAAGAAACGGGCCCGGCCAGGGTCGGCATTATAATAGCCATACACCATGTCAATGATGATCTGGCTGGCGGCCGAGTACGGGTTAGCGGGGAGCGCGTTACACGTCCGCCCACCGACAATTTGATCCGGTGCCAGAGCAAAGCGCAGCCGCAGGGTTTGCAACCAGTCGGGGGCGGGCCGGCAGTCGTCATCGGTGAAAGCGAAAATTTGGCCTTTGGCCTGCGCGGCGCCGGTATTGCGCGCCGCCGCCGGCCCGGCGTGAGCTTGCCTGAGCAGCGTTACGTCGAGCCGGTCCCGAAAAGAAGCTATCACCCCATCGAGGGGCGTCGCGCCGCCGTCATCTACCACGATCACCTCGAACTGTTCCCGAGGATAGTGCAGATCGGCGAGCGCCTGAAGACAGGTAGTAAGTTGTCCTGGGCGGCCGTAGGTGGGAACAATAACCGAGAAGATAGGCCGGTTCATCAGACCTCACCTGAAGTGCGCTCCGATACCACGTGCCAACGCGCCAGAGAGCGGGCCAGAGCAATCTCGCCGCGGTGATCAGACCTGTCAGAGGCAGTAACGCCTCGGCCAGAAACCCGCGGATAGTGCCATCCAGTATGCGACGGCCTAGATGTGTCCATGAGGGCTGCATCAGACGGTTTCCACCTGTCTGTCGCGCTTGGCTAGGTGGGGAATTTTATTCAACTCCAGCTTGGACAATTTCTCCATCGCCTCGCCAGAGTGAAAGGCATAACCAACCATTTCCCCTACTGCACTGACGACAAGGCTGACGATCAGTGCCGGCAGCACCCGCGGAAGCAGGTCGCGCTGCTGAGGAGAACGGTGGAGATCTCTGAGAATCCGCGGGAGGCGTACCAGTGGGATCAGCGGCGAGCCGCTGACATACAGCAACCGCCGTAGGGGAGACCAGCGGTGCGCGCGCGCCGCCGCGAACCGCCGTCCGGCATAATACCGTTCCGGTACCCAGGACGACGGTCGCGAAATGTTCAAGTGGACAATTTGCGCCCGTGGTTCCAGATACAGACGGTATCCCTTGACCTGCAGATCCCAGTGCAAAATACTTTCTGCTTCCAACATCGCCTCAAGTTCAGCACCATAGTCTACAAGCACCTGACACTTGTAGCTGCTGTTATGCCCGGGCAGGTCGTCAATCGCCCCTGCAGCAGCCGGGGCGAACCAGCGGCCGTAGTCGAGCAAGAAATTGGCCCAACTGATCAGGCTACCGGGATTAGCGTTATTGACCGCCGGTCCGACCGCAGCCCAGGGTTGCCGGTGGTTGGTTTTGTCGAGAGTCATTCCTATCCTTCCCCGGGCTGGGCGGAGGCGTTGATCGAGGCCCACCGGCAACCCTGGGCTGCGGTCGGACCGGCGGTCAATAACG
>CAZAYE010000148.1:0-7347 GCA_964489255.1 uncultured Enterobacteriaceae bacterium | reverse complement strand
CCATAAAACGAATGAGTGGGTTTCCCATAGCTCATTTCCTCTCGATAATATGCTCGATGGCGATCATATCCGGCAGGGCCTTCATGTAAACTACTGTTCCTCCAGCAAGAAGAAAGGCATACGTCCCCCGACTAAAGTCTGTCAGAGGTTGTTCTTGGCCCGCATCAATCCTGCGAGCGCGCAGCACGATTTCTTGTTGTTGATGAAATGGCAGCCGCCTAAAGACTGGGAGAGCCAGTTGATCAACACGCACCGGCTTTCGACTCTTCCCAGCGATTTTATCCTCTTTTGTCGGTTATTTTTTCACCCTCGTTCGCCCACCAGTGGCGAAGTCACCTTCACGAACGATTCACTGAGTGAAGTATGCACGTCAACCACACTCGGCTTGTCGCTGGTCAGCGCTTCATGAAGTGCCGGTGCGAGCTGGTTTGGGTTCTCGACGCGAATGCCCTGGCAGCCCATGGCGCGAGCGATGGCGGCGTGGTCGAAGTTAGCAAAGTCACAGGCGATGTTCCGTTCGCCCTGACCGTGCTTCACCCAGCCCAGTGCGCCGTTGTTGAAGACTACGGTCACTATGGGAATGTTTTCTTCAATTGCGGTCATTAAGCCGTTCATGCCAATGCCAAAGCCCCCATCGCCGCAGACCGCGATGACCTGACGCTGGGGATAAATGAGCTTGGCGGCGAGCGCCGCTGGGATCGCGTAGCCCATGCCGCCCACACCCGCGGGCTGAATGAATGTGCCAGGCGCTTTGGTTTGATAGAAGTGGGTCATGAAGATGCGGTTCTCGCCCGCGTCGCACGCCACGATCGTGTCGCTTGCCACTGCTCGCTGGATCTCCTTGATCGCGCGTTGAGGTAAGATGGGGGCCGCACTGGAGTTGAACTCCAGTGCATTAAAAAAGCCATGCTGCTGACGAGCCGAGTGGAGCCACGACCGCCTTGCCTCCGTCTTTTCTATGGAGATTTTGCCGGCCGACTCTAAGGCGGCGGCTAACTGTGAAAGCACTGCCTTGGCGTCGCCAATCAGGGGGAACTCGACCGGATACGTCCAAGATGCGTTCTTCGGTTCGATGTCGATCTGCATCAGCGTCTGCCGCCGCGGGTCGAGAAGTTTAGGGTTCTCGTAGGCAGTATCGGTGGTGGAGAGCTTCGAGCCCACGACCAAGACAACATCGGCTGCTCCGATGGTCGCGTTCGCTAGCGGTGTACCAAAGTTGCCAAAAACGCCTAAGGCGAGATCATGAGTTTCTGCGAATGTGCCTTTGCCTGCTGCTGAGGTGGCCACTGGTGCGCCGAGCATTTCCGCCAAAGTGGTAAGTTCGGTATACGCTTGGCTAATACGCACTCCATTCCCCGCGATAATCACTGGCCGTTCAGCCTCAACCAGCACCCGTGCGGCTCGCTCGACGGTGGTGGGATCGGCCAGCGGAGGAGGTCCGGGGAGGTACGACTCAGTGGCATACAGCGGTGGCATTGTGTCTGGTCCGACCCGTCCGCGTAAGGCCTGGCTGTGAAACAGTACGGCTACCGGACCGCGCTCGCCGGTCAAGGCATGTTTGATGGCGAGTTGGGTGCATTGCACGGCATGTGAGGCGCTGGTGGCGACCAGCGTCAACTTAGTGATAGCCGAGAACAGTTGTTTGGCATCCCAGGTGCCATACTCACCGGCGCCCGATTGATACGGACCGTGCAGCGAGAATGGCGCGTGATCCGTGAGATCAGTGAGGAGTAGCATCGGAGAACTGGACAGATGACCTTCAATCGCTCCCATGTTGGTATTGGCCATGAAGGCGCCTTGGCCGATGGCGACACCCGGTTTGCCGGTAAGGCGACCATAGACTTCTGCCATGACCCCCGCCCGCGATTCTTCGCGGACAAGCACCGTACGAATAGTGTTTGTATGATCGTACAAGGCATTAAAGATCGCGCCCGCGTTGCCACCGGGCATGCCGAAGACCATATCAATGCCTGCTTGCTCCAGCACCTGGACAATTGCTTCACGGGCGGGCACTTCTTGTGAGAGCAAGAGTTTTACGTTCCGACGTTCTGAGGTTGTTGTCGCCATTGAATCCCTCTCTTTTGGTGCGTGACAGCTGGTAGGGTGCGCTGTGCGCACCAGTGGAATGGTGCATGTAATGCACCCTACAAAGAAGAGGAAGGTGGGCACAGCCCACCCTACACAATTTCAGGAAAGAAGAAGCAGAGAATCAGAGAGGGAAGAGCCGAGGTAAGAATTTTCAGGTCGCCGCTTCCCCGCTTCTTGTCTTCTTACCGGCTCATTGGCTGATGGCCCCACATGCTGCCCGAGGTGTGGAACTGTACCTGCCAGGTATTGTCATCGACGACACGGCCACCCCAACCGTATTCCACATCAAATCCGGAGGGTGTCTGCAGGTAGAACGACACCATCTGGTCGTTGGTATGCCGACCCAGTCCCCGAGAGATCGGTACCCCCTGTTCCTGGCACAGATAAAATGTCGCGCCGACATCATCGAGGGACTTCGTCTGCAGCATAAAATGATTCAAGCGTTTGGGGGGATTCGGCGTGGCTGCGATGGCGATCGTGTGGTGTCGCGGGTTGCAGTGAAAGAATACCAGGCGCCTTTTATGTCCGGGCGGTCGTTCGACCTCGACGAAATCACTGATCCGCATGCCCAGCACGTCGCGGTAAAAGTGCAGGCTCTGGTCGAAGTCATCCATGACCACCACCATGTGGCCCAGCCCCTGGGTGTCGGCAACGAAACCGGAGATCGGGCGAGGCGACTGGAAAGGCGCATTGAACGCCATCAGCGGACCATAGAACACTTCCGAAGGAATCCCGCTAGGATCCTTGAACAGCATCAGATCGACGACTCCTCGTGCCCGTGCTTCCTCCGGGGTGCCCTGCCGAACTTCGACCCTAGCAGCTTTGAGCTGGTCGGTCATTTCCCGTAGGGCATGCTCATCGGTCACTTCCCAGCCGATATAGGCGAGATCATCTTTCCCGGTGGGATGGACAAGGAAACGATGGTGGTAATCATCGTTCCGCAGTAAAAGCGTGCCGTCGTCTTGTCGGCCACTGATTTGCAAGCCTAAGGTTTGCGTTGCGAAATGTTCCCAAGCGTGAATGTCACTCACGCTTAAGCCCAGGTACCCAAACTGTGTCACCCTTGCCATGGCTCCCTCCTTCGGTAGCGTTGTACACACTAAATCAGACCACACGAGATTAGTACAGATAGCTAGAATGGGTGAAGGATGAACGCGGTGTTTTTCCGCATCCTGTTACGTCTTCTTCAAAGCCTGCGCCGCATCCTGCACAGCCTTGATGATACTCTGGTAGCCGGTACAACGGCAGAGGTTACCGACGATTCCTCTCCTAATCTCTTCCTCGCTCACGTTCGGGTTTTCACTCAGCAAGTGGTAGACAGAGAGAACCATTCCCGGCGTGCAGAAGCCGCACTGCAAGGCGTGATGCTTAACAAAGGCCTGCTGGATAGCGTGGAGGGAGTCATGCGGAGTGAAACCCTCAATGGTCGTGACTTCTGCCCCGTCGGCATCCGCCGTCAGGACCGTGCATGACTTCACCGTGAGACCGTTCAAGATCACGGTGCACGCCCCACAGTTTCCAGTAGCGCATCCCAGATGGGTTCCCGTTAACCCGAGGTGGTCGCGCAAAAAATCTACAAGCAAGGTGCGGGTATCAATGACTGCCGCACGTGTCGTGCCATTGACCGTCAGCTGGACAGAAGAATCCATATGCTTTCAACCAGTTCCGACTTTAGCGATTGCTTCTACACGTGGGAACTGAGTCTCCTCTCCCCTACGACGTAAGACATGAAAGTTCTCATTCTCGCCCCTACACTGGTACTGCCCGGGCCAGCGCCGTGCTGAGAGACCGACGGGTAAACACCCGGACCATTTCGCGCTTATAGGCCCCCTCAGCATGTAACTCTGCCGTCGGTTGTGCTGCTGCGTCATAGGCTGCTTCTGCCACCTCGTTCATGAATCCCTCATCAACCTTCCGGCCTTGCATCACCTCTTCAATCGCTGTCAGCCGAAGGGGGACAGATGTCGCACCCCCAATACCTACCCGGACCTCTTGGCAGGTACAATCCGGATCACAAACCAGGTACGCCCCGACCCCGACAATCGCGAACCCTCCCTCGATACGGGTGAGCTTGGTATACGCGCTCCCTGTTCCTGGGGGAAGGATGGGGATACGCACTTCCAGCAAAATCTCATCTGGGCGGAGACACGTGGTCATGTAGTCTACGAAATAATCTTTTGCTTCTACCACTCTTTCCCCTGCCGGCCCGGCGACGCGAAAACGGGCTCCCAGTAGGAGGAGTACCGGAGGGTAGTCGGCTGCTGGATCGAAGTGGCAGACGCTCCCACCGATCGTGCCACGGTTACGGATCTGGATGTCACCGATATGGCCGGCAGTCTCGGCCAGAATGCTGCAGCGTGCCTTGAGAACCTCAGACCGCTCAACCACTCGGTGGCAGGTGAGCGCACCGATAGCGACTTCTCTTCCCTCCTCGCGGATATAGGAAAGGTCACGCAGACGATTAAGGCTGACGATGTGGGCAGGCGAGGAGAGCCCTAGATTGAGAACCGGGACCAGAGATTGACCACCGGCCAAAAGCTTGGCCTCTGCGCCATACTCAGAGAGGAGGTGCAGTACGTCCGTGAGGGTTGTGGGCGCGTGGAAGTCAAAGGGGCGACGGATCATGGGTTGCTCTTTTCCCTTGCCGCCTTTGCCTCTTGGATAAGGCGCCAGACCCGCTGCGGGGTCAGGGGAGTTTCGCGAATCTTGATCGCAAAGGGAGAAAGGGCATCCTCAACCGCACTGACGATCGCACCAAAAGGACCGGCGACCCCTGACTCTCCCGCCCCTTTGGTGCCGAGGGGAGTAAACGGGCTTGGCGTCACCTGGTGATAGAGCTCCACAGAGGGGATCTCTACTGCAGTGGGCAGTGTGTAGTCCATAAACGTGCCGGTGAGGAGTTGCCCGTTCTCATCATAGCTCAACTGTTCATAGAGAACTCCGCCAAGACCCTGAGCAACCCCGCCATGAAACTGACCCTCAACCAAAAGGGGATTGATCATGACCCCGCAGTCATGCACGGCCACATAACGTAAGGGGGTCACAACTCCGGTCGCGGGGTCAACCTCAACAATCGCGACACAAGCTGCATAGGGATACGAAGGGTAGGCGTTAATCCGCCCGTACTCGTCTGGCAGATGGTGGATGTTGGGCATACGGAAGTAGCGAGTAGACTCCAACCCCGGTTCCATATCCAGGACGTGACTGTCATAGGCACGCCGGTAAATATAGCGCGCCACCTCGTTGAAGGCGACTTCTCGATCCGGCTTTCCCCTGACCCGGATGCGGCCCTGCTCGCACTCCAGTTCCTCTGGCGGGGTCTCCAGCATGCTCGCCGCAACCCTGACGACCTTATAGTGCACCTCGCGTGCAGCGGTTAAAGCAGCGGAGCCGCCAATCAGGATGCTGCGCGAACTGTAGTTCCCTAGCCCGTAGGGACAAATGGTGGTGTCCCCCTGTATGACTTTGATGTCCTCAATCTTCACTCCCAGTTCGTCCGCCACAATCTGGGCGATCGCGGTCTCATTGCCTGAGCCGGGCGAGGTCACGCCGGTAAGGACGGTGACCTGTCCGCTAGGGCTCACACGGACGGTGGCGGTATCGTAGCCGGAGAATAGGGAGTCAGGGATGCACCCTCCTTCCGGGGTTAATTCGAAACTGACACCGATACCGAGATATCTTCCTTGCTCCCTGAGTTTCTGTTGCTCCTCGGCAAAGTGCTCATACCCGGCTCTGCTAAGAGCCGTCTTGAGTGCTTCGGCATAGTTGCCACTATCCAGCGTGGCGCCAGAGACCTGGGTATAGGGGAACTCCTCGGGTGAAACAAAATTTTTGGTCCGGACCTCGGCCCGGTCCATGCCCAGATGCGAGGCGACCCGATCCATCACGCGATCCATGAGGAAGGCGGCATTCTCTTTGCCAAAGCCTCGATACGCGTTCCAGGGACACTTGTTGGTGACAACAATCGAAAGGTCTGTCTCGCAGTGAGGTATCTTGTATGGCCCAGGAATGACAAAAGAGGTGACGAATGCCATTCCCCAGCCAACCAGTGTCGAGAGGGCACCGATATCAGCGACGATACGGTCCTTTAGCCCAATCACTTTGCCATCCTGACGAAATGCCACGGCAAAGTGATGGACCTGTTCACGGGCATGGCCGCAGGCCATCAGGTGCTCATTGCGCTCCTCTATCCACTTGACCGGCCTACCCGTCAGCATGGCGAGCAGGCAGATCAGGGGTTCCTCCTGAAAAGTCGGAGCCTTCAGCCCAAACCCTCCACCCACCTGAGGCTGAATCACCCGGATGTTGCCTTCCTGGAGCCTGAGGGTTTGGGCGAGAGTAGTTCTGAGGGGATGCGGGTTTTGCGTAGAGGCCCAAAGAGTGAGGGAGCCATCTCTACGGTCATAGGCGGCCACATAGGCACGAGGCTCGAGCGGGGTGCCGGTGTGTCTGTGTACCCGCACGGTGTCCTCCAGCACATAGTCTGCCTCGGCAAAAGCCTGGTCTACATTTCCTCCCCGGAAGTGGACATGGAGCATCTCATTGGTCCCCCACTCGGGATAGAGGAAAGGAGTACTGGCGGCCAGCGCCTTTTCCGCATCCACGACCACCGGCAGTTCTTGGTATTCCACCTGAATGAGGTCGAGCGCCTCTGCGGCAGCATATTTATTGTCAGCAACGAGCGCTGCCACTGGCTCTCCCACATACCGCACCCGATCGAGGGTCAGGCAGTATACGTCGGTTCCCTTGCCGCCAAATGCGCGGGGATCGATGGCATGGGGTATAGGGGCAGTGAGCTTTTTGATGTCTTCGCCTGTGACTACTTTCCGCACCTGCGGGTGGTTGATCGCCTCTCGCGCATCGATGCTGACAATCCGGGCGTGAGCATAGGGGCTGCGGACGACGGCCATATACCCCATCTCAGGCAGGCTCACATCGGCGGTGTACTGACCCCGCCCGGCCACCAATTGGGCGTCAAGCAAGCCGGGAACGGAACTACCGATGTATGGCATGCTGGCTGCTCCTTCTTGCGTGTCCGTGCTACAGTCAGGGTCTCTTCACTTCAGAGTCTTTGCTTCCCCATAGCTTCGCCATCACCATTTGGCAAGGCTGATCGAGGGTGTTCTTTCCGGAGATCCGACTTAGAGCCTATCCGAATAACTCTGAATCCCGTTACTCCGCTGTGCTGTACAAATCCCCCGCTTGGCTGCGCCTTCGCTGCCCCCTTTGCCAAAGGGGGCCGACAGACGCGGAGCGGCT
>CAZAYE010000147.1:0-7364 GCA_964489255.1 uncultured Enterobacteriaceae bacterium | reverse complement strand
CAAGGACCAACCGCGATTCTGCCAGATTGTCAATGAAGTGCTGACGCACCCGCGCCCGTCGCATCGCTCGGGGCTCGTTCTCGATCTCGCGTAGCGCCCTGCCGAACGAATACCCCTTCTCCGTCAGACCCGAGTTGCAAATCAACAAGTTTGGCGGGAGGCCCCCCATCTGGTCAATGACATAGCTCCGGGTAGCCCAGAGGTCACCCATATTGGTGACGTCAGCCTGCACCGGGAAGGCGTTGACACCCTCATTACGCAGCGCATATACCAAGTCGAATCCATCGACGTAGCTCCGGTGGAAATGGACGCCGACCGCGGCGGCACCGTTGAGTCCAGCCGACAGGGCAAAGGCCTGGCCAAGACCCCCATCCTTACCGGCACCCGTGATCAAGACTCGCTTGCCGACAACCCCTTCTCGAAGCTCCTCACCGAAGCGAAACCTCCCCATCTGCACTGAGAACGCCATGGTATCTCCCTAGTTTGTCTATTCCAGGACTGACCGTTTCTTTGTTGTGACCCGTCCTCTGCAGCAAATCCTGCCTAGCCTTCTTTGGTTTTGTGGCCTGATGCCGCTCTCGGATTCTTCACTTCTCCGCCTTGTGCAAATCTTGAGTGATGTCCCGGCGAAACTCCCAAGTCAAATAATCAAGACTCATCGGCAAAGCGAGTTCGAGCCGGCTAATAACCTGTACCCCCGTTCGCACTTTCCGCGGACGACATTCCAGGAGATGGCCCCCATGACGTAAGTCCGTAGAAAGAAAATGCAAATGCAGCCCAGGCACGTTCAGCGACGACATAAAAGCTGGGGTGAAAAACCCTGCCAGGGTACCTGCTACATCAGGAAAATTGAAAACCGGCTGCTCTCTCGCCACCTCGACCAAGGGCCGATAACTCTCCTGCTTCGGTACGGAGCGAGCCTTGACGTGCGCAAACTCACCCTCAATCCGAATAGCATAAAAGAGATTCGGAGAGGGTAAAAGACTCTGAAGCCATTCCAGGAAGACCTCATACGTCATTTCACGATCCGTTTCATCATGACTCAACGGCTGATAAAAAGTCACACAGGCAAAAGGAGTCAAGGCTTTCTCGTCAACCACGGCGACGTGCCCATCCGACGTGATCTGGTAGATATTGCCGTCGAGCATCACCATCTCCCCGTCCAAATTATCAAAGGTGCCCAGACCAAAATCGCCATGTTTTTTCACTTCGCTCAAAGGAATCTTTTCTTCATAGATTCCTTCAACCAAAGCATTGACCGGGGCGCACAGGTAAATACGGCTTTCCTTCAGCGGGGATGTGTCCTTGAGATCCATAGCTGCTCCCAGAGTTAGCAGTCAAAAAGCGCGTTCTCACAACCAACGGCTAGTGTCCCTCGAATGTAAGTCCTTGATTTCATTACAGGTAGCGAAGCAACTGCATGAGCTGACAGGAGAGTCTCAAGTCAGAAACTTGACGGTCGCCGCCACAAGAGCGATCAACTCGCCGATGTCTTTGACGAGGCCGAACGCCTCGGCGCGCGGGTTCGCTGCTGCTCCCGACCTAGTGGATGACCTCCCCAGTCCATCGATCACGGTGGGCCCAGAAAGGGCAGCGCGGACAGCTTTGCCCCTCTGGGTAGTCTGTGCCCTCTTCGTGCGGACAGCCGATAATCCGGTCCACCATCACCACCGATTTCGCCCCGTGTCTTTGCAGGAACCGAAGAATCTCGGCCCCGAGGGTCGCGCTGTAGCGTACGTCTTCGGTGTCCGAACACCACCGCTCCAACACCTCGGGCTCGGCGTCTTCCCGCGGCACGATCCCAACCGCCACTTTGGTCGCGCTCGTGTCATCCGGGCCATAGAATGCGATGGTGGCTACCGGATAGCCGCGGAAGCCTCGGCGAGCTTTTTTATACAGGGGCGAGTGGCGGTGACGTTTGATTTTCATTGCTTCAGAGCTTTCCAGCGTTTCCCTCGCCAGCTAGAGTTTACCACATCAACCATGCGGCTTTGCGAATCGGCTGGACGCAGGTGTTCACTGGGTTATTGCTATAGAATATTTTCACGAATCCTGACACGGGCAAGGTCTTTCAGATCAAATCGCATCAACAGACCCTCGCCGAATTTTGCGGCAAAATTGTCAGGCATCGCCACTGCAGTGGGTTAGCCGGCATCTGGGGATTATTTTGGGCGGCGCGAGGCATCGAGGGCCATGAAGGCGAACGCGAACGCGACAGCAAGCAGAACGATTGTGGAAATAATTTCCATGCCTACAAATCCTCCAGCGCATCAATGAGCCGCTCGACGCGGCGGTGAACGGTGAAGCCAGCCACCGTGATGACCACGACTGCCACCAGCGCGCCCAAAACCTTGGGTGCGGGCGCTGCATCTGCACTCGAGACGAGTCAGCCGACCAAGCTGATATCAGTGACGACCATGACGCCGAGCAGAACTTGAGATACGCGATCTGCTCCCTTGCTTTGTCTAGCTTCGACACCGGAAAAGATTAGCACTTCAACCGCTGATCGACCATAGGGAGGCTCGATGACGACTAACGGATTAGCCTTCACTAGCGCCCGATCAGCGGATCTCGTGTCCTGTGCAGGCCGGGTTGAGACTGTCGAAAAAGAGAGGGAAAGAAGGGGTCAGGGAAAGAGGGGGTCAGACTTTTATTTCTCAACAATCTTTGTGAGTCGCTCCACTTCCCTCCTTACTCCCAGGTTATGCCGGACACGGGCGGCGAAGCGCGAGAGCAGGGTGCTGACCGTCGCGACATCCCGTCCCAACGCCGCTGCGACCTCGCTCACTCTAAATCCACACCGCCGCACCAAAACATAGGCAACTAGGGTGCGGCGGGTAGATACCGTCCAGCTCCGATCCGCGCTCCTCAGCACTGCTGGGTTCACCTTGACCTGGGCTGCGAGGGTCTGGAGAACACTCTCTACAACTCCCTTCCTCCTTTGTGGTAGGGGGTCTGGCTCCATCACCTGCAGGCGCTGCCCGAAGGTCTCGGTACCCAAAAACCGCTGATCGATGACCTCGTAGTATTCTTCTTTGTGTCCCTCGGTCACCCCTGCGAGGACAAACCGCCGGTAGGCCTCACTTCCACCGTACCACGCCAACCCCCTGGCGGGATCAAGCACTTCCGTCGCTTTGCCCCTGAGATACGCCTGATGCCCGCTGTAGGGATACTCCTGGGGCCGGGTCACCAGCTTGGCCCGGACAGGATTAAGATGAATATAGCGGATCAACGCCAGCAGGTAGCGGTCTTTCTCACACACGATGGCTTTATAGCGACCCTGAAACAGATGGCCCACTTTACGGTGGGTACGGTTGAAGTACTGGGTGTAGGATTGCTGCAGCCCCTGCATGAATTTCGATAACGGTTCTGCCGCAGTCTGCACGAGGAGATGGACATGGTTCGGCATCAAGCAGTAGGCGTAGAGGACGACCTCGTACCGCTGGCGATAAGTGGATAAGCGCTCCAGGTAGGCGTGGTAGTCGCGCTCAGTCACGAAGGTCTTTTGCCGTTGATTGCCGCGGACGATCACATGGTAGAGGAGGCCAGGAGCAAAGAGGCGAGGACGCCGCGCCATGCCCCGCCTGTACCCTACAATTTCAACATTGTCAAGATATCAAAGCCTGACCCCTCCTTTCTCCCTGGTATCTCAGCAAGAAGATCGATGCGAATCGGCGCAACACCAAGTTGAATAATCCACCGCGGGTCCGTCAAATCCTCAACTGTGTATCCCAAGTCCGCCCCTCCGAAGAAATCACGCAATGCCGCCAATGCCCTCCAGGCATTCTCTGGAGAGGGCTCTAGCAGAATATCAAGATCCTTGGTGGCCCGCGGACGAGCGTGAAAGGCGACTGCGTGAGCGCCGACGACGAGATACCGCACCCCATGGGCATTCAACGCGGCGATGAACTCTTCGTAGTCGGGGGACGGCATTAAGCCCTCGTGTTTTCAGGCATCCTTCAAGTGCTTCACCTACAGCTTCAACACGCTCCTCGGGGGTGAGTCCTTCGTACCAGAAGCGAAAATCCTCCCCCTCCGCTTCCTTCCAGTCCACTTTCGCTACGGTCCAGATCTTACCCCTGCCGTCAATTACTTGTCTACGCTCAGCCATACTGATTCCTCTCAAGGTACACTATGAGTTGGTTGCCACCACATCGAGCGTGACAGCGTACCCTTTCGGAAAGCGAGTCTGCATGAGTGTATGGAAGGCGACACGGCCTAGTCCTCGCCCCCGATGCTCCCGCTCAATGTAAAACTGCCGTACATAAACGACCTGTTGGTCCGGATAGTAGTAATCACCCTGCTGCTGATACACTGCGTACCCCACAACCTGCTCATGCTCAAGAATGACATCAATCTGCCATGCACCTGTCTGTAGCCACTCGTTGAAACGCTGCTCTAACTCGTTCAACGAGAAAGGATTCAGACTCCCTTGGTCTTCCACCAGCCGATCATTCATCTGGGCCAGTAGTGGCATGTCATTCAAGCCAGCACTGCGAATCAAAATTGGCATTGGTCGCTACACCTTTTAGATGCTGCCCGTTCTTTTCTTGTGACACGCCACTCGCCTTTTATACTTTATCTACCCCGTGAGATTGTTTGCCCCCAACGCGCAGGATTAGCCGCCGGGACCGCGTAGCGGGTCCCGGTCAGGCAGCAGGCTGTGGTTAGCTGGTCTCCTCTGACAAGGACTTTCGCATATAGACGCGGTGGTAACCCTGCTCAGTCTTTCGTTCTGTTTCCGTGTAGCCGAGTTTCTTGTATAGCTCAAGGTTCTCGGTCATCCGCTCGTTCGTGTACAACGTGACTGTGGTAAACCCCGAGCGTCAGGCCTCTTCTAGTGTTCCACCATCGGCGCGCTCGAAGAGCCCAGGTTTGGTACGGTCAGCGCCGGTAAAGGCCCCTTTTTCGTGACCAAACAGCTCTGACTCTAAGACTCCCTCGGCAAAAGCTTTGCAGTTCACCGTCACAAACGGCCGCTCAAGCCGGTCGCTGTGGTAATGTACGGCCCGGGCAACCAGTTCCTTGCCAGTGCCACTTTCTCCGGTAATCAGAACCGTGCTGCGACTCCGTGCAGCTCGGCGGACAAGGTCGAGCACCTCGTTCATCACGGCACTCTTTGCTACGACGGCATCGAGCGCGTAGCGACTTTTCAGCTCGGCACGCAGATACCGATTCTCGCGCGCCAGGCGAGTGACATCGAGAGCACGACGGACGAGGACTTTGAGCTCATCATTGTCGAAGGGTTTTTCGACGTAGTCGAGCGCGCCATCGCGCATGGCTGCGGGAAGCCCCAGGCAAGGTGATCGTCATCGACCCCGTGCGCACGCCGACGGCGCAGGCCGCTGACTTGCATCTGCAGCCCTTTCCGGGGAGTGACGCGGCGTTAGCCTTTGCCCTGGTGCATGTCATCTGGCGCGAGGGCCGGATTGATCGCGATTTCATCGCAAGGCATACCGTCGGGTGGGAGGAGATCACCTGGGAGGAGGCCTATAAATTTGTGTGTCACCTGATAGGTTTTAGTGCGCTTGCTATGTCGGTCATCGCTGAGGCGTCGAGAGAACCTTTGGGCAAGTATCGGGTCTGACCTAGGAGTCGTTCATGAACAACCAAGAGTAGAAATATGATGCGTTCTCAGTCTCTCTTTTTGTGTACACTCGCCTGAGGCGCACGACGTTTCACCGGCAATGCTGCCTGTCGCGTTTTTGGGCTTGGGGCTGCTGGTGCATGCGCGTCGGCGTCCTTTCGCGCAATCCGATACGCACAGCGTCGAGCGCCGGCGAGAATATGATCAACGCGGATGACAGTCGCCTCCGCACCCAGCGCCTCGCGGAACAGCTCGAGTTCGGCGCGGCACAGGCCCTGGCAGGCAGTCGCTGCCGCACAGATCGGGCAGTGGTTCTCAATCAACAGGTAGCTGTCACCCTTGACTCGCCACTCGGCCATGTACCCCTCACGGTTGCGGATCGCCGATAAACGTGCGATACGCTCCCGGAGATCGACGGCTCCTCCCAGGGCGGCGTATACGCGGCGCGCGTCTCTTGCTCACGCGCTGTGATAAGCCGCTCAAGCGCCTCTTCTCCGAGCACGGTTTTAACGGTGTGGATGAGCTGCACCGTCAGCTCGGCATGGGTGTCGGGAAAGCGCGTATTGCCTGACGCGGTCAGTCGCCAGACCTGCGACGGTCGCCCGACCCCGCGCACCTCCACCATCGCCTCGACAAGACCATCGCCAGCCAGCTTCAGGAGTTGCTGCCGCGCCGCCTCGCCAGTGATGCCGAGCCCCACGCCGAGGTCGGCCGCCGTCTGTGGGCCTTGGGTTTTCAGCAGCATGAGCAGCCGGTCCGCGGCGGAGCGAGGGGACCAGGACGAATTTTCCAAGTTTATACTTGACATATTGGAAGGTCTCCTATAAACCAAGCAGAAGGTTTGAAAATACACGACTGCGTCCGATGCCGCAACAGATTATGCTCACGCGCGTTTTCTTCCCTCTCCTCGGTCTCGCACTCGTATTCGGCGGGCTTACCGCTGTCAAACAGCGCCGCGGTGCCACAGTGACCGCCAAGGCGGCGGCCGGGGTGGCGCCAAGACCAGTGGCGGTTACACCCGCACTCGCGGGGCCGCTACCGCTCTTGCTCGCAGCCATAGGTACGCTTGAAGCCGTGCGGCAGGTTGTGGTGGCGCCGGAGGTCGGCGGCCGCGTCGTCGCCATCCACTTCGCGCTGAGGGCAGGCCCCAGGTATCCACTATACAATTGCTGGTTATTCAAAGGAGAGAGTCTATGAAGTCCTTCAATTGGCAAAACCTCTTGCGCAGTCATCCCATCTTTTCGAGTCTCAACGAGGAAGAAATTGCGAATCTTCTCAGAGACGAGGTCTCGCAAGAGCGCGTGTACCCCCAAGGCACTGTCATCCTGAGAGAAGGTGAAGTTGGTGACTCAGTTTTTCTGCTTAGCTCAGGATCAGTTCAGGTCGCGCTGTGGGGAACAAGGGGGCCTCTCATGCCGCTTGCCATCTTACAAGCAGGTGAAATCTTCGGGGAGATGGCCGTCTTGGAACGAAGGCCGAGATCAGCGACGGTGTTAGCCAGGGAGAATTGTTTGCTGCTAGAGGTCGCAGGAGAGGAGATCCGCAAACTTCTGGAGGCGCATCTTGAGATGCAGGTCAAGATGTACACAGTAGTACGCGACCGGCTGAGGCAAGCGAGCCAGCAATAACAAGCGTGGAAGGTTTTCGACGCGTCAGGGACCCTGAAAGACAGTGCCTTGGAGGAGCGAGTGAAGGAAGTCGGGCGCCGGGTGGCTCGTTTTGCTTATCTGCATAAGGAGGTTTATTATGGCGATTGAACTCAATCACACCATCGTTC
>CAZAYE010000146.1:0-7396 GCA_964489255.1 uncultured Enterobacteriaceae bacterium | reverse complement strand
ATGATCTTCTCTAGGCTGATGTAGCGTCCCACCTCGAAACCCGCTTGGTACAACAGCAACAGGCCCAGGAGACGAGCCATGCGCCCGTTCCCATCCAGGAAAGGATGAACGCAGAGGAAGTCGAGTACATAGGCAGGAATCAACAGGAGCTTTTCCACCTCCTCCCTCTTCCACAGCTCATGAAACCTGGTGTGTAGGCTCTTCATGTAGTCGGGCGTGGTAAATGCAGGCACGGGTTGAAAGCGGAGAACCTTGGTTCCATCCGGCCGGATTTCCGAGATTTCATTATCCACTGATTTCCAACAGCCACCCGCTCCCTCCAAGTAGCGATACAAATCACGGTGCAGTTGCAAAACAACACCTGTAGTGAAAGGCATGTGGGCATGGTTGGCGTGGATCGTGTTCAGCACGTCCCGGTAACCGGCAATCTCCTGCTCTGAACGAGTACGAGGCGTGGTTTTCTGTGCGACCAGGGCCTGAATACGCTTCAGCGGTGCGGTGATTCCCTCGATGCGGTTTGATGACTCCGTGCTTTGAATGATGGCCGCCTGGCGGAGGGTTTCCAGTGCCTGAGGAATCTGTTCTTTGAACAAGGTTTCCTTGCCTTTGAACTCCCCCAAAAGGCGTACGGTCCGCAGCAAGTTTTGCGTAATCGGTTGGCGCTCGATGAAACCGGGTGCAAAGGATTTCATTCTGCGAACAATCTCCTTTGCCGCTCCTCAACCATCACTCCTCTGGCCGCCACATGATTGCTGATGCTTTCAAGTAATGCACGCTCCTCACTGCCAGCGCGCGCTAACTCAATCAGAGACTGTAACAATTGGTGAAAGAGTGCGTTACGACGCAGACCGCGGGCATCGAGGTACTCGTCCACTTTAACCACATCGCCCGCTTTCCACAGGTGCATCAAGCGATGGATTTGGTCAATGAGCGGCACGGGCCGCCCGCCTGGCGCTTCGTAGCCCATACTCCTGCGCTGGCGTTGGTGCCAGGGTTTAAGCTTGACAGTACTGCCACTGCCTTCTTCAGCCTCCGCATCTTCCGCCGCAGTTTCTTCCTCGTCTTCCTCCTCTCCATTGTGGCGACCTGTGCGGATCAACAGGTCGAACTGATTGACCAGCGCATTATCCGAAAGACCGCAAGAAAGAGCATAGAGGATGCAGGCACCGATCGGTGCATCGTTCATACCGAAGTCGTGGCGATGGAGTAGGTAATAGGTGGTGAGGTCATCTAATCCAGAGATGTCAACCTCACCCCCTGACCCCCTCTCCACAAGTGGAGAGGGGGTGCCGAAGGCGGGGGTGAGGTTTGAAGCTGTCAGCACGCGTCCAACGACAAAGTCTACTACGATACGGCGCACATGGCGCAGGAACTCGGAGACGGTCATGAGTTGCCCGGGTTCGTTGGCTTTCTTGACCACGGGATGCTTGCTGTACGCCTCCAGCGCCGGACCAGTCGCAGCCCAGACAAAGTCCGGACCGCGGATGCCCGCATCCCAGAAGTCACGCAGGCGTGTGGCGATCTTTTCTCGCATCTCCTCCAGGACACGATTGTCCCAGCCTGGGCGTTGGCTGGCAGAGACGCCAGCCCCACTTGATAGGGCGGCTTCTGTGCCTGCGCCCGCCCCATTTGGAGTAGGGCGGGCCTCCGTGCCTGCCCTTTTCTTGCAAACGAGCCAGACTGAGGAAGAAAGCGCGGCGGATGACAAGGCGCGGGTACGGTTGCCCATCTCTGTTTGAATAGGCCAGCTTCCATCTACGACAAATCCCGCTCGGATGATCGCAGAAACCAGCGTCTCCCACGCGTCCGGCTGTTTATTGGCGAAGACGATTACCAAACGCCCCTCAGGCTTCAGAGTCTTGTGGCAAGCCTGGAAGGCACGGAAGATGCCATCTTCGTAGGCAGCCTTAGACTTCGTCGTATCTCCTCCGAACCTGCTTTCATCGTCAATGAGTTCGCCATCATTTTTTTCGCAGTCCCATTTGAAGATTACCGGCGCCTTGAAGACTTCATTAATCGCGGGCGAGAGATCGTACAGCGTCCGTCGAAGCCAAACGTAGAAGAAGTCCATCAAGTCAGCATATGGAATCGCGTCGTAGTAGGGCGGATCCGTGACGACAGCATCAACCTGACCAATGTAGTGATTTCCAACCGTTGCAGATTGCTGAAACACACTTGGACCAGCAGATGAAGATGATGTCTGCAAGCCATGCTCTACTGTTCGTGAAACCCAATCTATGCATGCCCAGTAGTTTCCAGAAGAGTCGGAAAGCGGATTAAGCTCTGCAAAATCCCAGCTAATAGGCAGGGCAAATCTCACAAATACGTGGCTCATCTTTTCCCCCGTAACATGCCACGTGCAGAGCGATGCTATATAGTCGGCAAGCTTATCAATGCCCACAGCTAGTTCGGCGGCTGCCGCTTCGATCCACTCAGGCGAATAGCCCTCCGCGCGCATAGCCTCGCGTGAGGCGCGGGTATCCTTGACGAAGGTTCCCAGAGCCAGAAGCTGGCGGGGAGTAAACAACTCATTCCATGAGCGAAACCCGTACCGGGTAATCGAGACTCCCCCTTTGCGAATACTGCCGGTATTTATTGGCTCCTTCGGCAACCCGAACGGGACCTCAGCAAAGAGAGATGTTAGTTCTTTCTCCGCCTCGTCAGTCAGCCGTAGCTCCTCTTCTGTTGGGAGTCGATATTCCTTGCCGCCGGTGGCGTCTACCACAACGGCTGTCATCATCGCACCGAGTCTCCCAGCTTGCCCCTCAAGGCGAATGTCCTCAATTATCATGATGGCGCCACAACAGGGACAGGTTGCGCCGGAGCGGGACATAGTACCGGCACCGATGCGCCTGTCGTACTCACGACGTTGGGCTGCATTGCCACCTTTGACTGGCACGTCCGTCTGCACGTCAAACCTCACCCCCGGCCTATCGGCCACCCCCTCTCCACTGCGTGGAGAGGGGGCCAGGGGGTGAGGTAAATAGGCGACGATACTCTGAAGCACTTTTTCTAGGTTGCCGTCGATTTCGTCGTTCCTAAATCGCAGTACCCGAAGACCTCTCGCTTTTATCTCTTCCTCCCGAATCTGATCGTAGTCCTTTTGTTCTGGCCGGTCGTGAACCTTTCCGTCAATTTCAACCACAAGCCTAGCTTCCGGACAGCAAAAATCGGCAATGTAGCGACCGAGAGGATGCTGGCGGCGGAACTTAAATCCGTGCAAACGGCGATCTCTGAGAACTTCCCACAAAACTTGCTCGGCAGGCGTTTGTTTTGCCCGTAATTGTCTACAGAGTTCATAAACATAGCCTGGAACCCCCTCTATCACCCCCGCCTTCGGCTCCCCCTCTCCACTGAGTGGAGAGGGGGTCAGGGGGTGAGGCGCAACGCTCAGCGTCAACAGTACGCGCTTCTTGTCTTTCTTGCACAGCCAGCGGGTCTTCAGCAGCGGGACGATCGCCCGGCAGTTCTTACACTTGACCGTCCGCGCCCAGAGGTAGGCAACGGTTGGTTTCCCATCCACCACTGGATAGAACCGTTCCAAATCTGCCTTGGCCTTCTGCAGCACCCACCATCCCCATGCACGTACATGCCAAGCCAGGTCAGCTTCCAGCGTCGCCTCTTCGATTTTCAAACCGCTGAGTTGCGGTTGCGGATTCTCGCCTAATCCAAGCTTCTCAAGTTGCGTGCGCAGGAGCGCGCCTTTGAAGCCTTGCGCCTTGAAGAAGCTTTCCATGAAGTCCCGGTCTTTCAGGACGAACGGCGGCAGCAGTCTTTTTTGACCAGCCAGCTTTTGTGGATATTCCAGGGTGCATTTGAGGATGAACCAGGCGACAGGATTGATGTCGGTCGCCGTAACCTCACAGCCTAGACGCATCGCCTCCAGCGGAATAGCGCCGCCACCAGCGAAGGGATCGAGCACCTTGGGTGCTCTTCCTCCATAGGCCTCGCGGATTTTCTCACGAAACCAGTCAAGATCAGGACTTGATTCCCGCCCCCAATGCAGAATGCCTCCAACCGTTTCTTCAACGATCTTCTCTTCAACCTTCCCGCTCGGCATCTTTTTGCGTTTGACAACTTGCACGATCTTCCCGCCAAGCTTCTCTAGAAGTTTTTTTCGCTCTTCTGCATTGCCCGGATCAGGTAGTAGTGTGGCGATCAGCGCCGCCCTGCACGCCGCCAGAGGTCGTCGCGCTGGCCAGATGTGCAGCGTTGAGATATGCCCGTGTCGTACATTCTTCTCATGCACCGAGTCCAGCGACGCTTGCTTGAGAGGGAAAGCAACTTCGATTAGGCGAGGAGACATTTCAGACGACATCATCAGCTTCCTTATATCAGGCTTATTGAGATGAGATTCTTGGCTCCTACCTACAATACATCTGGCTCTTTCTCAGCCAGTCTTTGAGCAGCGACAGTAGAGCTCTGAGCCATCAACCGGCATCGCAAAGCCTCCCGATACATAATTTCAAAATAGGGAGCCAATCGCCCATTGTACTTCTCATGTTCGGCAATGATCTCAGCTCGGTCGCCATCGCTCAGGCGGTTAGTGAAATAAAGCCAACCGAAGAGATGAGGGGTGGTTTGCACCATCTGGCGGTCCATGACTTGCTCAGCTAGTTTTCGTGCCTTTTGATCATCTGTCAAAACTGCCTGCCGCGTCTTCTTGGCAAATGCAATTGAGGACAGCTCCCCTTTGCTGAGTTTTTTCCGATTCTCAAGGATCATGACATCCTGTAAGTCTTCAATATCCAAGTGATGGCTCGAAAAAGCTCCCCTTCGACATTCATTGCGAAAACGATCCTGTAGTTCGACATCCTTTTTCGAGGGATTCTTCCGAGGCTTATGAAGACACTCGTAGTAAACAAAATACGTGCAGCAGAAAGAACATCCCGCGGAACTGGCTGTCATGTAAAGAAGGCGAGAGGAGAGAATATGCCAAACGGCACAGGTGTCAGTCACGTTGAGGAGGTGGAAATGGGATGGGTCAATCGCCATAAGTAAGGCTCCTCCCATAAATATTGGCGATCGTGAGTAATTCTTTTTCGTCTACGAGTAGCATCTCAGCCAAACGTCCAGCGGATATCATTCCCTGCTCATACGCGTCAAAACATAAACCAACATAAAAGGTGGATAACCCACGACGGAGCAAGCCCTCTCTGCGTTCGCGCGATGTTAGAGAGAGGCTCGTCGGAAGTTCTGGATCAACCTTAGATGCCGCAGGCACTTTCACACTTTTAATCAACGTCTCGACGGCATCAGAAATAAGGTTTGCATCCTTTAACGCATATGCCAGAGCCTGAGTACTCACCTTTAGCCTATTTGCCCATTCTATCCCCTTTTCAGGACTCCACGACTTTGCATCTGGAATGCGGCGAAGGAACTCAGGAGGCATGAGATATCGAGACGCAAACGTGTTAGCTCGAATCTCGGAAAGGTCAGTACTATCCCACGTGAAGGAGACAATGAAATCTCGATCGGCATCCAAAATGGTGTGGCCGGCTTCGTGAGCGGCAGAAAAGCGCTGCCGATAGACATCTTCGCTGTAGTTGATGAGGATACATTTGCCAGCAAACGGATGCTTGATGCACAGACCAGAAAGATTCGAATTATCGAGTTGATGCCGAAACACATGTAAACCGATTCTCCGGAAGTCATCGTAGATATCCATCGGGATCTGGTTGACATCGTAACCTAGATGCTTCCGTAGTGCCGCGGCCGTGTCCTCACCATGCTTTTTATAGTGTGTTCCTTTCTTCACGAAGCTGAAGGGCCTGCGATCATGTCTAGGAAGGAGTCCCAACAAAAATTCCTCGCATTCACAAAGATAGAGAAATTCCTGTACTGCCCATCGGTCGCTCTTCGAGAACTCATTACCATGTTTCCGAAAGAGGCTTTCTGTTTGTTCGAACGGTGCGAGTTGTTCATTTGAAATGAAGAATTTGTAATCGCATTTGTAATAATCAGCGAGTATCAGCACCTCATCACCTGTAGGCTGTCTCTGCCCATTCTCAAGTGTGGCCAAGGACTCCTCTGGAATGCCAGTTGCCGATGAAACGTCACTGAGCGAGACTTGCAATTGCTCTCTGTACCTTCTTAGCTTTGAACCGAGGAGTTCAAGGTCTAAAGGCATGTCGTTATCCTCCTCTTACATCTCGCGGCTCAAGTACGATCTTCTTCTGCTGCTTCAAGGATGTCACACTCATTAATGATCACACCACCTCTCGCACGTACCAAGAGTGCCGCGAACGGATCCTGTACGCGCAGCAATCGCGGGCGCGAACTAGCACATCCGTAGACGACGTAGAGCCAGTACCGATCTCGTAAATTACACGCCTTGGCCCACTCGTTCTCGGTGAGCTCGACATCTCCGATCCCAGCACGCCCTTTCACTTCGATACTGCACTCTCCCTTTTGTGGATGTCTAGAGAGCAGGTCGAATCCTGGATGCTCCGCCAAACCCGCAGCCCGAGCTTGTTCTGGTGTTGAAACATCACGCACGATTGCTCCTCTGGCTTCTTCGTAGGCCCAAGCGACTTTCATAGCAATCGCTTCAATCTCTGTATCGTGACGCTTGCGGTCTTCTGGATCACTCGATGGCACGACCAAAGCATGCGTTAGGAATGTCACCTTACCTGGCGCAATCAACGCCGGTTCCCCACGCAAGACCCTAAGTGCTTGCTCACGGCGAGCAATAAGTTGCCGCTGACGTTCTTTCACTCGGGCGAGTTCTCCCTTTACACGGGGATCCTCGGCACGGACTCTCTCTGCTAAGCGAGCACGCACGGCAGCAAGCTCGGCATCTTGGTAATCGCAGCCACGACGCAGAAACTCCTCACGTTCGTGTAAGGTGCTCAACAAACGCTGGCGTCTCTCCTCCGCCAGGGGCTTGGCGATCTGTTCGAGTGCATACGCTCTGGCCAGCTCGCGTATTTGCTCGGCTCTCGCTGCAAAACGGACCGTCGAGGCTGGAAGCCGGCTGGCTCCTTTCAGGAGTAGTAGGTGTTCAACAGGACACGTTTCGATGGAGCCCGCTTCTGTTTGTCTCAGACCCACTAAGCGGTACTCAATCACTTCCTGGCGAGCAAAAGGCGGGCAAGTTTCATCAGCTTGCCTCACGATGGCAACCAACGCCAAATGAAAGAGATAGAGTTGCGGCGCGGTTGGGTCCACAAACACGGCCCCTCGCAACGCTTCCTGTGCGAATCGCGAACAGATATACGCACGGAAACGGTCGAAATAGGGCTCTCCAGGATGCAGCCAGACCGCCTCTTTTGGGTCTTGTAGTCGGTACACCGTCAGGCGGTTACGTTGCTCAGGCGTATACGCTTCGAGAACTGGCCACAGCGGATCAAGAGCATAAGACTTAAGCGCCCGAAAGGAGAAGAAGCCATCAAGG
>CAZAYE010000145.1:0-7444 GCA_964489255.1 uncultured Enterobacteriaceae bacterium | reverse complement strand
CTAGGGGGAGCAGGAGCAGAGGGCTGTGCGCCGGTTCTTATTCCTACGACTTTTTGGTGCGATTTCGTCTTATTCGTAAGAACACACCGTGGCAGGTATGGGAGAGTTTGTAGGGAAACGTGTGAGGAACCATATAGTCGCAGATTGGCATCACCCTTGCGTAGTAAAACAGGTCATTGAGACTTTTTCAGTCCTGAGCCTCTGAGGCCCTCGCAAGGGGGTGCTCAAGAAACATCTCAAGAGGAAAGCGGAGTACGACTATGAAAGCCTATTGGCAAGGCACTCTGAACTGCGACCTCCTCACAATACCGGTCAAGCTTTACGCGACAGCCACCCGCCAGGAACTCCGGTTCCACTATCTCCATGTCTCCTGCCGGAGCCCGATCGAATATGTCCGCCACTGCCCTCGCTGTGGCACGGCAGTCTCGGGAGAGGATCTCATTCGTGGGTATGAACACAATGACTCGCTTGTGATCGTCAGCGAACGAGAACTCGCTTCCCTTCCCCAGACAAAGGAGCATGTCATCGTCTTGCGCCAGTGCGTGCATGCCGATGCGGTCGATCCGATTTGCTTTGATCGCGCGTTCTGTGTCGAGCCGGGTGCGGGCGCCAAAAAAGCCTATGCGCTGCTCCTTGAGGCGCTCCGGCAAGCTGGCGTGGTTGCAGTCGGTACCGCCACGCTGCGCGAACATGACCGCATGGTCCTGCTGCGGCCGGCCGCCGAGGTGCTGATCCTCCACACGCTCTTTGCTCCGACCGAGATGCTATCGCCCGAGCGCCTCGCTCTGCCTCACCGTCCTCCGCACCCGGCAGAAATCAAGGGGGCTCAGGAATGGGTGGCACGGCTCTCTGGTGCCTACGTCCCAGAGCAGTGGGTAGATCGTTTTCAAGAAGCTCTCGCTGCACTCGTGGCCCGGAAAGCAAAGGCAAGTGCAAACAGGGTCCCGGCCCTGTTTGGTCGCGCTCGCCGGAAGTCCTGGTCTCCGCCCCCGAAGGCCGCGGCCTAAGCGAGAGAGAGACTGGCATCACTCTTGCGGCAGAAAAGGAAGAATATAGCGAGCAGCAAGGGGCAAGCGTGAGCATCGCGTTAATTGTCATTGGCCGCATCGAAAAAGAACTCTTGTCAATCTTACAGGCTGGAATCAGCAAAGCGTTTCAGCGCCCGGTGATCTTTGGCCAGGCAATACCCGAACCTGTCTACGCTTTCGACAAAAGACGCAATCAGTATTTGTCGACCGCCATCTTACGGGTGCTGCGAGAGCAGCCAGAAACCCCACGGTACGGGAGGGTGCTCGGTGTCGTCGATCATGACCTGTATGTGCCCGAGTTACACTTTGTCTTTGGGCAAGCCAGCGGCACGGTTGCGGTTATTGCCCTTGCTCGTCTGCGGCCGGGATTCTACGGCTTACCGGAAGACCCGCGTCTCTTTCAGCAAAGAGCGCTCACCGAAGCCGTGCATGAGTTGGGTCATACGTACGGATTGCATCACTGTGTGAATCCCCGCTGCGTGATGTTTTTTTCCAATACCCTGCACGACACTGACAGGAAAAGTTCGGCATTCTGTCTTCAGTGCCGTGTGTGCGTCAGACGAGGGACTCAAGCGAAGGGGTGACGCGGCAAAGGACAGAGCAAGAGGAAAAATGCACGGCTGGTACGTTCCACCGCCTAAAGAACCGACGAAAAGCAGAGAGGCGTTGAGAAGAGAACGAGAGCAGAAGGTCCGGGGGCTTCTCGCGCAGGGGTTGCTCCGGTCAGAGCGCCTCAAAAAGGCGATGCTGAAAGTTGCACGCGAGGATTTTCTTCCTCGCTTGTATCGAGATTACGCCTATCGTGAGGTTCCGCTGCCGCTTCCCGGGGAGATGGCAACGATCTCCTGCCCCCACAGTTATCCTCTCTTTTATGAGCCGTTAGGTCTGGAGGAAGGCCAGAAATTTCTCGAAGTCGGTCTCGGATCTGGCTACGGCGCGGCGCTCGCACGGGAAATTGTCGGCCAGACCGGTCTGGTGGTTTCGATTGAACTCGACCCGCTGACGTTTGCCTTTGCACGCCACAATCTCGAAGGCGCAGGCTATCACGATATTGTCCTTGTACAGGGAGACGGAGGCCTAGGGTATCCCGAGATGGCTCCCTACGACAGAATCTGTCTGACTGCTGCGTGCAGCGAGATTCCTCCTCCCTTGTTAGAGCAACTCAAGACAGGAGGACGGCTCATTGCGCCGGTGGTCGAGCAGGGGCTCCAGCACCTGACAGTGCTGGAGAACGGCGAACAAGGCATCACTAAAAAGGTTATCTGCAAGGTGCTCTACGTCCCTTTGCGAGGACAGTATGGGATACGGGGGGAATAGACAACAGGAAAATGACCGCAGCCAATGCCGTGCCCTTCGACTTCGCTGCGCGTAGCCTGTCCTGAGCTTGTCGAAGGGTTCAGGGCGAACGGGAGAGGCGCGCAAAGACTGAAAAAAGCCGTTCGTGCTGAGCGTCGCCGCGCGAGCGGCGGAGTCGAAGCACCTGCAGACAATGGCTAAAGATCATAAGGTGCGAGATAGGCTGATCCAAGCGCTTCCTCTACCATCGCAATACACAGCGCGTCGAGTTTTTGGCTGTCCGGTACAGGCGGTAACGGTGAACGTTCGGCCACTGCCTCCAAGGCGTGAGCTTCCTGCCGGGTCGGCTTGTGGGTCGGCGGATGGATCAGCCAGCGACGATGCGTCTTGATCCGCTTCAACTGGGCGACCGCGTAGCCGCTGAACGTGTACCCCGCCCGCAGATCGAGGTCGCTCTCGGGTGTAGCCAAGCCGTAGGCGTGGGAACCAGCCCGTGTGAGAAAGATGGCGCGCTGAGGCACCCACGTGAGCGTGCCATGATAGAGAGCTGAGCAATCCACAGTTGTCGTACTGGCTGACATCGTTGCTCGCCATTTTCATGTCTGAGAAAAATACTCTTCTTTCTTCGCAGAAAAAGAAAAACGGGCTTCTCTATGCAACAATATTCCAGCTTCGCTACGGCACGAGATTTGCCGTATTGCACCATACACATTTCTGAGAAGGAGGCTGGCAATGTCTACCAAAACCCGCAGCCGGGGCAGCATCCATGAACGGCGGAATCTCGCCGAATTCGACTCCAAGGATCCCTATGCGCCCCGCATCGACCCAGGTGAAGTGGCCGCCTGTACAGAATGCCACGCCCTCTATCACCGCCGGCACTGGTTCTTTGACGCTGACGCCTATTTCCGTGAGACTATGCAACCGACGACCCACCTGGTGGTGTGTCCTGCCTGCCAGAAGATTCGCGATCGCTACGCCGAAGGTCGAGTGACGCTGCGGCCCAGCCCCTTCCTCACCGCCCACAAAGCAGAGATCTTACATCTGATGCGCAACGAAGAAGAACGGGCCAAAGGGGTTAACCCGCTCGAGCGGATCATTGCGATCACCGAGTCCGAGGAAGGGATAGTGGTGACCACGACCAATGAAAAGCTCGCGCAACGCATTGGGCGTACGCTGAAGAGTGCCTACCACGGCGACACCACCTATCACTGGTCAGAGCCCAAATTCCTCTCGGTCGAATGGCAGCGGCCGGAATAACGTAGCCATAAGAAGGATCTTCCAATCAGCCTTCTGTCTTTACTGCTGCCTTTTCCCGAGCTGTGTAATCGATCGAGAAAAAGAATTGCGGAAAGAGCCGTGGCAGGCGCATGAGGTTCGCCACAAACACGCCCATCACCATGCGGTCCAGCCAGGAGGAGAGCGGCCGGCCCAAATGCACATGGACCTCGCGCCTGTCGAATTCCTCCTGGACCAGCGCGAGGGTCGCAATGATGCTTCCAGAAACACCACCACTCGTCAGCGGGAAACGATAGTGGTTGGGAGCCAGCTTAGCAGGAATGCCCTCACGTGGCGAGAAAAAGGTAATGAAGGCAGTTCCTGCAGTAGGTTGAGCAATGTCCAGCTCACCTGGGCGGCGGAAGTATAGCTGCAGGGGGCCATCTCCCTCGCTGAGAGCTAGAATCATTTCCATGCTGTAGTCGCTCTGACGGATCTCTTTGACTTCAGGCCCGTAGCGGCGGGAAAAGGGTATCCCGGCCGTGAGCAGGACGGCGACGACCGCTGCCCAGAGTGCCGTGCCGTACGGCTTGTGCATCATCAGGTAGATGAAGCACGCAACAAGAATGAATTCGAGGAGCAAGGTGACTGTGCGCGACGTGTAGTAAGCACGAATCTCTTTCGTGCCCTGGAAGTAACGGTAGATCAGCAAGCAGCCGATATTGATGCAAAAGCTCGCCAGCAATCCTATTGCATACATCTCCGCTAGGACTGCCTGTGATCCCGCGGTCAGCAAAATGATCCCAGTGTAGAGGAGGCCGTTCAGAATGTGAACGCGATAGAGCGATGCCCGCGATCTTACCTGATCTTCACGAAGGGATACCGCCTGCGTAGCTCACGGGTGGCAAAAAATTAGGCAGGCTGAACATGGGTAACACATGCGCATGGAGTGCTCTTTTACAAAGGCAATAACCACCATCATGAGCTGTTCACCCATAAAAACGCATCTTCTGTGCCATCTATGATTGGCAGCGCATCCAAGCGATCCAGTCTCTCTTGTTCCCAATTCTGCGAATATTTCCCACCTCATTTTCCTAGCTCTGAAAAGAGATAGAAAATCCCTTTGCCTTCGACGGCCTTTCTTCTGCCGCAGTGGTGGCGCGTACTTTGCTCAAGACGCACACGGGAACGACCACCTTCAAAGCCAAGGAGTCTACCCTAAAGCACCGACACGCTCTACAGACGGGAAGGGCTTGATGATGACGCCAACCGACGACGCGATTGAAGCCATCGTTCAGGGGGAGTTCGGCGACCCCTTTGCCGTGTTAGGCCCACATGTAGTCCCGAACGGCCGGAAAGGCATGGTAGTCGTGCGCACTTTCCTTCCTCAGGCGGAACAGGTGAGGGTCATCCCTACTATTGCCGAGGTGAAACCGCGAGTGATGGGCCGAATCCACCCGAAAGGAGTGTTTGAAGCCTTATTCTCCGGGCGACGAACGCGGTTCCCCTATCAGCTAACGGCGTCCGTGGTCACCGACTTAGCATACGAGTGGGGAGATGCGAACTGGATGGCGCGACGGGCCATAGCTAATGCCTTGGACGCACCCATCACGATCTATGAGGTGCATGTGGGCTCATGGGCTCGTGTGCCGGCGTCTGGACCGAAGACGTGGCGGAGCATGGTCAGTCGCAGTCCCTGGTTCTCACCCTCCCTCCCTTAGCCGCACTCTTTCTCCAGCGCCGTTAATAGAATGAGAGGAACGAGCCATGAAAAAGCAAAATCAGGCGCTCCTCGAAGCCGCCTCTACTCTTGCTCACGACCTTGGGTGTGACGGGATCTTGCTCTCGGCGGAGGTGATTGACGACTGTGCCGCCCTCAAAGCAATAGTCGGAGAACAGAAGGTCATCCTCGTCGCTCATGACGAGGCAGCCTTTCACCACGCGTGCCAGGAGTTTCCTACCGTGCTGCGTGTTCCGGCCGTTGCGCTTCACCGCACCGCGCAGATCAAGGTGGCGGTGCTCATGGGACTCACCGCCGGTCTGCTGCATGAAGAAGACCGCCTGGTGTGTCTGTCTGGGGCCGCGGGTTCTGGATTCCTCGATACCTTGCTCGTACTCGACATTAACAAAGAACTCGAGATCCTCACCTCCCATGGAGTTCCCTTGGTCAACGGTGCAGCACGGCCAGCCGTGCTCCAGACCTTGCTGAGCCTCGCATTAGAGATTGCTCGCGAAGGCCGCGAGGGCCGGCCAGTGGGCGCGCTGTTCGTGCTCGGCGATCATGAAAAAGTGCTCCAGCTGTCCCACCAGATGGTGTTGAACCCCTTCAAGGGCTACTCTGACGCAGAACGCAATCTCCTTGATCCCGCCTTGAAGGAAACGATCAAAGAATTCGCTGCCCTCGATGGTGCATTCATCATTCGCGCCGACGGCATCATCGAAGCGGCAGGGCGGTATCTCGAAGCGACAGGACCGCGCGGCGTGCTGCCGCAGGGGTTGGGCAGCCGTCATCTGGCGGCAGCTGGAATCACTGCTGTCACCACAGCGATCGCGGTAGTGATCTCCGAGTCCACCGGTGCAGTGCGCATCTTCACCGACGGGACGATCTTCATGGAGATTGAGAAGTAAACGGAACCGATGGCCAAGCAGGTCACCATCCGCATTGGCTGCTTGGGGTAGAACTACCCCCACTGGCGCCGGTGCTTCTATCCGCAGGAACAGACACCGCAGGAGTGGCGTCTCTTACTGTACCCATGACCTGCCAGGGCTAGTGGTACCGCGTCGGGCCTCCGGGCCGATTGCCTATGTGCGCCTACACGGCGCAGAAGGGCTGTACCAAGGCAGCTACCCCAAGTCTACGCTGCGCAGTTGGTGGAAGTGGATGGAGGAGCAAGTCAGAAGTGGCAAAGATCTCTATGTCTATTTCAACAATGACGCCGAGGCGCACGCCGTCTACGCTGCCCTGCGACTAAGGCGGATGGCGGGCCTTGCCCGCATGGTTGGGAGGAACCCTGATGTTCGATGTCTGCATCGTTGGGACACATCACGAAAGATCTCATCCGCATTGACGGAAAGCTCCTCGAAAGTAACGAGACGACCATTTTCGAGAACTGCTACCAGAGGGAAAACTTCTCTGCACGATGGGCGCCTCTTGACGCTCGATGACACCGTCGAGTTTTTCAATAGCGAAAGCCTCGTTTTGCTGCTAGAAGAGCCTGGTGCCACCTGCACGATCAGTATCCGCACGAGCACGTAAGCTACTCTGCGAGCGTGGGCGTTGCTCGCAAAGCAGGAATGCTGACGTTCCTCGGGAGGGTTGTGATGAAGATCGTCACATCGTTTCCACGCAAAGTGCGCGTTATCGAGAACTGCTGGATACCGCTGTCCGACGGTTGTCGCCTGGCCGCCCGCATCTGGCTCCCCGAGGATGCAGAGGACGCACCCGTGCCGGCGATCTTCGAGTATATCCCCTATCGCAAGCGAGACTTTGCGCGTGGGCGCGACGAACCGATGCACCACTACTTCGCCGGTCATGGTTATGCAGCGGTTCGCGTTGACTTACGTGGTTCGGGCGATTCGGATGGTCTGCTTTTCGATGAGTACTTGCCGCAGGAACAAGATGACGCCGTCGAAGTCATTCGCTGGATTGCGGCGCAGCCCTGGTGCACTGGTGCGGTCGGTATGATGGGGATTTCGTGGGGTGGGATCAACGCGCTCCAGGTCGCCGCGCGGCAACCGCCTGCACTCAAAGCGATCCTCACCCTCAGCTCGACCGATGACCGTTACGCCGATGATGCGCATTATATGGGCGGCTGCCTGTTGAACGAGAACCTGAGCTGGGGCGCGGTGCTGTTCACCTTCAGTGCACTCCCCCCAGACCCAGCGCTGGTCGGCGCGCGCTGGCG
>CAZAYE010000144.1:0-7489 GCA_964489255.1 uncultured Enterobacteriaceae bacterium | reverse complement strand
CAATAAATAAATCAGGAGGGGTGGACAGGATAGGCTCCTGCGCTTGCAGGAGCATCACCAAGCGCTCGACACCAATGGCGAACCCGATCCCTGGAACAGCCGGTCCGCCCAGCTGCTCGACCAACCCATCGTAACGTCCACCACCACACACGGCGTTCTGCGATCCGAGCCCCTGGGCAATGACTTCAAAGGAGGTACGGCAGTAGTAATCCAACCCGCGGACGAGACGCGGGTTCAGGGTAAAGGTCACGTTTTCCTGGCGCAAATGGGCTTGGACTCGGGCGAAATGGTCGCGGCAGGGACCACAGAGGAAGTCTATGAGTGCAGGAGCATCCGCAGTGGCCTGTCGGCAGCCCGGTTCTTTGCAGTCCAGCAAACGGAGAGGGTTGCGCTGCAAGCGGGCATGGCAGTTCTCGCACAGTGCGGCCAGCTTGCTTTCGCCAAACGCACGCAAACTCTCGCGGTAGCGAGGACGGCACACCGCACACCCGAGGGAGTTCGCCTCGACCGCCACGTTGAGATGGAGTGCGGTGAAGAAGTCATTGAGCATCAGCAACAACTCGGCATCGATCAGTGGATCGTCGCGCCCGAGGATTTCGGCGCCGATCTGGTGGAATTGCCGGTAACGCCCTTTCTGTGGCCGCTCATGCCGGAACATGGGGCCAATATAAAAAAGCTTAGAAACTGGCTCCCGATGGGACAGACTGTGCTCGATGTAGGCGCGAATCACCGAAGCCGTCCCTTCAGGCCGTAGCGTCAGGGACGAATCATCGCGGTCGGTGAAGGTATACATCTCCTTCTCGACGATGTCCGTCGTTTCCCCGATCGCCCGGGCGAACAAGTCGGTTTTTTCAAGAATTGGCAGGATGATTTCGGAGAACCCGTACGCAGCAAAGGAGCTACGAGCTTGAGTCTCCAACCTCTGCCACAAGACGCTCTCCTCGGGCAAAATATCACGAAATCCTCTGACAGCCGCAATTTTCATGGATTCCTCGCGGAAAGGAGGATTGTGCCAGAGGGGAGAGGAGCAATCAATGTGGACGCGGCGAGCTTAGCTTTCTGGGGTTGGTGGCTTGGCAGACTCTATGGCTTCAGAGGCACGGTCTGCCTCTCGCTCCCATTGACGAACGGAAAGCTGGGTCTGGAGCCGGGCAAGCAGGTCGGCATGGTTAACCGGCTTGACGATAAATTCGCTGACCCCTAAGGCCATACCCGCCGCCCGGGTCGCCATATCATCTTTGGCAGTGAGCAAAATGACCGGCACTGGCAGGGAGAGCCGCTTCAATTCTTTACACACTTCAAGTCCGTCCATCTCTGGCATCATGACGTCGAGCAGGATCACGTCTATGGCCCGGCTCCGCACAATCTCCAGACATTCCCGGCCACTATAGGCGCTGACAATGGTCATGCCATGGCGAGAGAGCAAGCGGGTGAGGATATCCACAGTGTCTTTATTATCGTCCACGATCAACACGGTGGCCGGAGGGGGGGGCTGTCCTTTATCCAGGGGCATAAGGTTGACCTTCTATTCAATCTGGGAGGGGTCGCCCGCGTCTTCCGCAGAAAGCACGAGGGAGGAATTTTTCCTGCGCCGCAGTTTAGCGATCAGGGTTGTCCGGTTGACCTTCAGCATGCGTGCCGCGGCGGTGATGTTCCCATTGGTATGGCGCAGTGCCTCATCAATAAGGCGATTCTCAAATTGCTCCACCGCTTGTTGGAGGTCCAAGGCCCCATCATTCAGCAGCGTGGGGTGAGGGAGCTTCTTCTCGGAAATGAACGAGCGGACATGGGGAGGAAGGTCTTCGGGACCAATCGCGCCATTATCACTCAACACGACTATGCGTTCCACCAGATTTTCCAATTCCCGCACGTTCCCCGGCCAATCATATTCCCAGAGATACACCAACGTCTCTGCCGCCAACTGCACCGTGCGACCGTATTTGAGGTTCTGTTTCTCCAGAAAATGTTGGACCAGCAGAGGAATATCGGAACGTCGTGCCCGTAACGGCGGCAGATGAATCGGAATGACATGGAGACGGTAAAAAAGGTCTTCTCGGAAGGTGCCTTTTTCGACTTCGCCCGCCAGGTCTTTATTCGTGGCGGCAATAACCCGCACATTGACCGATAGGGGCTGGTCGGCTCCGACCCGACGCACTTCCTTGTTTTGTAATACCCGTAAGAACTTTGCTTGCACAGAGACGGGCATTTCCCCTACTTCATCGAGAAAAATCGTGCCCCCGTCTGCTAACTGGAACATGCCGACCCGGGCGGATGAGGCTCCAGTAAATGCACCGCGCACATGGCCAAACAATTCACTCTCCAGTAACTCCTCGGGAATGGCGGCACAATTCACTGTCACAAAGGGACCCGCCACACGAGGGCTATACGTATGAATGGCGCGGGCAACCAACTCTTTGCCAGTGCCACTCTCCCCTGTGATCAACACCGTGGCATCGCTCACCGCCACCCGCTGTACCATGGCGTTGATCTTTTGCATCAGTGGATGTTCGCCAACGAAGAACGAAGAAGACGCAGCTTGCATAATTTACCAGGCCCGACAATACCGCCCAAGTATCGCATAAAAATGGCGTTGACTACAACCCGATCCTTTAAAGAATAAAGCGTATGTGCCGACAAGATGAAGAGAGGCGAGGAGACGAGGAGAGAAGATGAAAAGAATGAACCAGGATTGTGGCCCTGTCTACCCTATCCTACCTTTGGAGGCTTATGCTCATTCGCAGGTGGCTGTTCTGGCCAAGCGACAAGCTGAGCGAAGGGCACAAAAAGTGCAGCGTATTAAAAAGCAGATTGAGGAGGGAACCTACGAGGTCCGCACAGTGGACGTCGTCCGGGGAATCGTACGCAGCGAAATCTCCTGGCTTCTGAACAGGGAGTATGCTCATTTGCACGAAGTGTGGTAACCACTCTGTTAGGGTACCTTCTGCTCGTGCTCGCCTGCTCGGCCTAATCAGAAGAAGGAGTAGCCTCTCTTCGGAGTCCTACTTGTAAGGAAGAGTAGTCTCCACTCGGTAGCTTTGCCCGTCGCTCACCACAGTGACGGCTCCCGCTTGATCGGTCCGCAGGAACTGACTTCCCTGCTGCACATACCGCTGCACGACTTCCGGCGCCGGAAAGGCAAAGCGGTTGTGATAACCCAATGAGGCCACCGCCACCCGTGGAGTAGCCGCTTCAACGAACGCTTTGCTACTGGAGGTGCGGCTGCCATGGTGAGGCACCTTCAGGATCTCACTTGACAGAGTGCCGTTAGCCGCGAGCAGGGCGTATTCCCCAGTTGCTTCAATGTCACCGGTGAACAACAGGTCGATGACTCCATAGCTCAGACGCAAGACCAATGAAGCATTGTTGGTATCAAACCCGGCAGGCTGACAGGGAGGATGAAGAATGTGCGCGTGGACCTGGGCGAGGTGCATTGTTGGAGTCTCGCGACAGAGCACACGGGGGGTGACTCCTGCTCGGTCGAGCGCTGAGAGGAGTTGCTGAAATCGTTCGCCCTGTGCCCGCTCGCCGTTAGACCAAAATTCGCGCGGCGAGAAACGCTGAGTGAGGAAAATGAGCCCGCTGTAGTGGTCGAGCTGTGGATGGCTCATGACCAAAATATCGACTCGGCCGATCTTGCGGCTCCAGAGAAACGGCGCCAAGATTGCCCCGCCTGCATCAAAGTCCGCGCTCGCGAAGCCACCGCCGTCGATCACCATTACCTGGGAGCCTGGGAGTTCGATCACCGCTGCATCGCCTTGGCCGACATCGAGGAACGTAACCCGCAGGTCCCGGTGAAAGTAACGGTGCCAGATCCAGAAGGCACCGTCCAAGGACAGCGCGATGATCAAGGCAGGGAGCAGATAGCGCAGTGCGGAATGCAGATTGCGGAATGCGGCTTGAAAAAAGAGGCAGGCAAAGAGACTGTAAAGAAGAATGAGTTCCAGGAGCGTGGGGGTAACAACGTCAAATGCGGCATAGGGCCAGGCGCCAAGCCATGTAACCAGCCAGGTGCCTACTCGTGCAACCAACCCAGCACCGAACAATGGAATCGTGGCTAATGCAGTGTGGAGAAAAATCAGCCCGGCCGCGATCAGTCCTGTGACAACTACGATGCTCCCTAGCAGTGGTATGATCAGCAGGTTCGCAAACAGTCCGACCAGAGTGACTTGGTTGAAGTGCGCAGCGGTAGCTGGTGCCGTCCCCAAGACCGCACACACAGAGACCACGATATAAGTGGCGCTCCAGCGCCATACTCGTTCGCGGCGAGGACGGAGATTGAGCAACCGACGCTCGCTCCACTGGGCCCACCAGCGGGTGAATCGCTCCATCCCCAGGAGGATACTGAGCACTGAGAGAAATGAAAGCTGGAACGAAATATCCAGCACGGCACCCGGCCAGATCAGCGAGATCAGCAACGCAGCCAAAGCGAGACTACGGTAGACTGCTTGTTGGCGGTCGAGCAGGATCGCGAGGAGGTAGACGAGAACCATGACCACTGAACGCCAGGTAGCTATGTTCCCTCCGGCGAGGCTAGCATACAAGAGCACCGGAGGGATGGAGAGCACGGCGGCGAGTTTGGGCATCGTACAAGTCAGCAGCAGATAGCGGCTCCGACCTAAGAGCCACCACCAGGCGCCATATGCTACTGCTGTAACCAGGCCGATATGCAACCCGGAGATCGACAGCACGTGGGCAACGCCAGCCCGAGAAAAGGCTTCGCGCAGGTCTTTGTCGATGCGTCCTTCGTCGCCGATGATGAGCGCCCGCAGGACGGCGGCGGTTTGGGTATCGAGATGGGTATCAAAGAACGCTCCGATAGTCCGACGGGCTTGTTCGATCCAGGCGCGAAGACGGTCACCGTGCTCGCCTGCGCGCTCGATTGTCGAGTCGTCCCAGAGAAACGCCGAGAGATAAATCCTTTGCCGAGCCAAATAGCTCTCATAGTCAAAGCTCCCTGGCGTGTGGAAATTACGGGGCGTGCGCAAACGCAGGGACAGACGCACCCCGTCGCCATACTGCCAGGAGCCTGAGAGCGTGCGAACGGTTACGAGAATTTTCCCTGAGGCTGGACGCGGCGCTCCAGCCTGCCACACCTGGAGCGCCTCCAGGTACAAGCGCCCACGGTGGGGAAAGCGTTCGGGCTCGCGGAAGAGCCAGCCTTCGATCGTCACCTGTTGCGGAAGGCTGAGATGACGAAGGTGTTCAGAGGGAAGGTGAGGCGCGAGGACACGGTGCAAAGCAAAGTTAGCCAGAGAGAAAACCAAGAGTAAGCTACTGACTAGCGCCGCCAGCCAGCGACCGCCGCAGAGCCACATCGCGATACTCAACAACACAAACCCACTGAGCCAGAGTGGCGAGAAGACAAACCACCCCCAGGCTGCGCACACCTGACCGAAGAGGTAGGCAATGGTAAGAGCGATAAGGAAAGAGCGGCGGAGTGCTGTCAAAAGGAAGTGAAGAGTGGAAAGTGAAGAGTGGAAAGTGAAGAATGAGGAATCGATTGATCTCAAGTCTCAAGCCTCAGGTCTCACACCCTAACTCGTCACCCGTCACTCATCACGCTTAACTGCCTCTGAATGGCTTCTGCCATCGCTGGCGTCACCCCTGGCACCTGAGTTAACTCTTCGACTGTGGCAGCGTACACGCGCTTGAGGCTCCCAAAGTGGCGCAACAGCGCCTTACGCCGAGCCGGGCCAACTCCGGGCACGGCGTCTAAAGGCGAACCGAGCCGCTCTTTGGCACGGAGTAGGCGATGATAGGTGATCGCGAATCGATGGGCCTCGTCACGCACTTGCTGGAGCAGGAACAGGGCGGTGGAATTGGGTTTGAGCACGATCGGGTTCTTGCGGCCGGGGAGAAACACCCGTTCCGCCGAGTGCGAGACTTCCTCGTCAAACGGGTCTCGCTCGGTACGCATCTTAGCCAGACCGATCACATCGACTTCGGTGATTCCCAGTTCCCTGAACACCTCGACCGCCACGCCGAGCTGCCCTTTGCCGCCATCCACCATCAGCAGGTCGGGCAAGTCGTGCTCTTCGAGGGCGCGACGGTAGCGACGGGTGAGGACCTCGTACATCATGGCGAAGTCATCGGCCCCTTCCACTGTCTTAATACGGAAACGGCGGTAGCGATTCTTATCCGGCTCGCCCTCATCGAATACCACCATAGAGCCAACGGCCAGATTGCCTTGAATGTTCGAGATGTCGAAGCACTCGATCCGCTTGGGTGCGTTACGCAGATGTAAAGCCCGCCGTAGGCTCTCGAGGGTTTTTTCTTTCTGCTCAGTTCCGCGCCGTTTCTCGATAAAACTCTGGCGGGCGTTTTCTTGCGCCATCTCGATCAGCCGTACTTTATCGCCGCGTTGCGGGCACAAGAGGGTGACCTTTTTCCCTTTCCGCTCCGCGAGTAGTTCTTCTCGAACGGGAGCATCTTCCAGAGTGACTGGGAGGATGATTTCGTCGGGCACAAAGCGGTCGCCTTGGTAAAACTGCGTCAGCAGTTCACTCAGGACCTCTTCATCCGGGAACTCATTATCATCAAAGCCATAGCCCTGATTGCCCACCAGTTTCCCGGAACGGACGAACAACACCTGCACCTCGACGAACCCGCCCTCGCGGTAGAGACCGAAGATGTCTTGGTCGTTGCCGAGCGGCAGAGCGACTCGTTGTTTCTCGCCGGTCTGGGTAATTGCCCGGATTTGGTCACGCAGCCGCGCTGCTTCCTCGAAGCGGAGGGCTTCGGCAGCCTCGTGCATGCGGCTGGCCAGCTGATCCACCAGTTCAGTGTTTTTCCCTTCGAGCAGTAAGAGTGCGCCCTTGAGCTGACGTTGGTAGTCCTCCGGATCAACCGGTAGGGTGCACGGTCCCAGACAGCGCTTGATTTGGTATTCAAGGCACGGCCTGGTACGGTTGCGGAAAACTGTGTTTGAGCAGGTGCGTAAAGGGAAGACCTTGCGGATGATCTCTAAAGTTTCCTGGACAGCAGTGCTGGAGTGAAAAGGGCCGAGGTACTTGCTGCCATCTTTGACGATCTGACGGGTCAAAAACAGCCGCGGCCAAGGATCTTGCGAGGTAACTTTGACGTGCCAATAGGATTTGTCATCTTTGAGGCGGATGTTGTAGCGCGGTCGGTACTGTTTGATCAGAGTGTCTTCGAGGAGCAGGGCTTCTTTTTCGCTGATAGTGACCAGAACCTCGACGTCAGTAAGCTGGGCGAGGAGGAAGGGAATCTGCGCTCGCCCGTCACCTCCGCGTGCGTATTGGCGCACGCGCGCACGAAGACTTTTAGCTTTGCCCACATAGATGACCTCGCCGTCAGTGCTTTTGAAGAGATACACTCCTGGACTGGTCGGCAGGATCGCCAGTTTGGTTTCGAGCGTGAGGTCAGTGGTGTGTCCTTGCGGAGAGACCGTTTCCACGGTCATGGATCATAGCATCTTCCCTCACCGCTCTCCCAGACCGTCCCTCAGTCCTGTGATTGTACCCTCACT
>CAZAYE010000143.1:0-7492 GCA_964489255.1 uncultured Enterobacteriaceae bacterium | reverse complement strand
CTTCTCCCCCGGGGTCTTTGCTTTATGCGGTTTTTCCCTTCCAGTCTTGGCAGCGAGTGCCTGGCGGCTCGGTTCTATCTGCCATACATCTTGGGGGTATGGAGCGCAGGGCATGTCAGAACTGGACGTCCTGAAAGAGAAGATCGCCCATATGAAACTCTGGCTCGGCATCTTCGTGGTGACGGATATCAGCCTGGTAGGGTGGTTTGCCGCCAATTACACCAAGGCAGAATTTCTGCTACTTCTTTTGGATAGTGCTGCTATACTGGTGGTGTCGGTCTTGATCTGGGTCTTTAACCGCAAGATCGAAGCGTACATCAATCAGCTACGGGATTTGTAACATGGAAATCGTGGCCGCCCTGGTCTTTCTGGTCTTTATCGGCACGTTGGTGTCGTGCGGCATTGACGTCTTGCGCCAGGCCAAATAGTCTCCCGTTGCCCAACCAACGGTCAGGCGATCGCCTCCAGGCCTTTCTTCTGCACCAACGCCAGCAGCTTCAAGGATGGCCCCTGCGGCTGTTTTTCGCCCCGTTCCCACTTGCTGACGAGCCCCGTCGTCACGTTGAGATAACTCGCGAACACGGCTTGACTTACTCCCTCACGCTTCCGCATCGCGGCGATCTGCTTAGGGGAAAGTTTTACCACCGGCGTCAGGCACGAGGCGTCAAACTCGCGCATGGTTTTCGTGTCCACGAGCCCAAGACGGTGCAACCCCTGTACGGTTTCATGCAGGGCACCTAACGCCTTACTGCGATACTTTTTCGTCATCGTAATCTATCTCCTGCAATTCACCGCCGCGCAAAGCGTCCAAACCACTTTGTCTTAAAGACCTGCACCCCACCTCCACCTTTTTATACTATAGCACTAGGTGCTATAGTGCAAGAAAATTCGCTGGGTAAGAAGATCCCTGTCCGCCCAGTCGATTTCCGGCGCATCCAGGTCTTCTGTCTTTGCCAAGCATATTCGGTTTTGTTAGTCGGGGCTTTACCGGAGCGTCGGCGTGGCGTCAGGTTCAATCCGGGCGCGCACGATGGAGCGGATCCCGAGTGACTGCATCAGCTTCTCGGCAGCCGCCTCCATGCTGGCGCCGATCAGCAGTCGGACAAAGGGGCGGTCGAGATGCTTGGCGGCAAAGAGGGCTTTGCGGTGGAAGCGGAGAACGTCCTCCCGCTCGATGTGGGATTTCACCTCGCAGAGGTAGGCTTCGCTATTGGCGGCGAAGAGGTCAAACTCGATATCAGCCGGGACGCCAAAGACCTCGCCCTGGGCATCTTTGAGGACGAGGCGCTCGGAGCGGGTGAGAGCGGTGCCGGCGAACTCCTCGACGACGCCGCGGACGAGATACTCCAGCCCATAGCCGAGCCGGCCCGAGAGACGTGAGAGATAGAGCCGTTGGGTCCGGAGTTCACCGATGATAGCTTCGAAGCGACGATCCATATCCGTGCGCAGTTCCTCGAAGCGGCGGTTCATATCCGTGCGCAGTTCCTCGAAGCGGCGGTCTACAGCTTCGAAGCGATGGACTGCCTCCTGAACGAAGCGGTTGAAGTCTTCGCGCAGCGCGCGCAGCTCGGCCACTTCGGTCCGGGACGGGAAGACATCCTGCAGGGCCTCTTGCAGTTCCCGACGCAGGGTTGGGTCCTCCTGCAGCAGGCGAGGCAGCTCGGTCCGCAGCTGACGGCGGAAGTCAGAACCGGAGCGTCGTGAGGGGCGTTGCGCAGCAGGCATAGGTGTACGTTAGTCGAGGAGTTGTCCCTAAAATCAGTTAATCCTATACTTTTTCGGCGATGCGGCACAAGGTCCTGGGTTGCCTTGCGAGCTTAGTAGGTCGGGCACGCAGTGCCCAACAAGGTAACTATCAAAAGGGGGATGAGGTACTGAAGTTGTCCGTGGTTGCGGAGGGGTAATCAAGCCAGAATGGGTTGAGATAATCGGCGGGTTCCCGATACGGTTTCTATTTGATAGTTATCCACGTGCGCTCACCCCCTTTGGCTTCGCTGAGGTTCATGATGTTGGAGTGGATAATAAACGTCCTGCGAAGATTTGGAAACAGGCACACAATTACTCCTGAAGCTGTTGCTTGGGCGTATCGCTTATTTCTTGATAGAGAAGCAGAGAACCGCCAGGTGATCGACGACAAAGTCAAAAGATTCACCACTACTCGTGAGCTGCGAAACGAATTTTTCCACGCTGACGAGTTTCTGCAAAAGAATCCTGGACTTCATTCGCCAACTTTATCAGGCTTTGAGCCTCGCATGTCCATTGAAGAAATGATCTCTCAACCCGAGCAGGTGGCGCTCTTCATGCACATTCAAGAAACGTGGCAGCGTCTCGGTGAGACCGAGCCCTACTGGTCGGTGTTGACCGCAGACCAATTTCGGCAAACTCACATCCAGAACGGCAAGGAGGCTTTTTACAATTCGGGTCAAGCTGACGTCGACAGAATCCTCAAGACGTTGGACAGAAATGGAATCGATTCCGCTTTTTTGAAGTCTTGTTTGGAATATGGCTGCGGCCTTGGTCGAGTCACACGATGGCTTGCCAATAAGTTCGAAACCGTAGTGGCTTGTGATATTTCACAACCACATTTGAAGATCGCCCACAGCTATCTAGCGGACGAAGGGATCAGCAACACCTCCCTCATTCACATACGTCATGTTGATGATATTTTCTCTCTCCCACGAGTCGATTTGATTTATTCGGTCATTGTTCTCCAGCATAACCCGCCCCCTCTCATAGCCCTCATCATCAAGCAATTTGTTACATCGCTCAACCCGGGTGGCGTGGCCCTTTTTCAAGTACCCACCTATCGCGTAGGTTATCAATTCTCCTTAAAGCAGTACCTCAATGCTGAGGCCAAGGAACAAGCAATGGAGATGCACGTCTTTCCTCAACGCAAGGTATTCGAGATAGTCAAACAAGAAGGTGGGAACGTAATTGAAGTTCAGGAGGACGGTTGGACCGGGTCGAGGCACCAGGAAGTATCAAACACCTTTTTGGTGCAAAAGGAATAATTGGCAGACAGTGAGGTAACAAGGCGCACGCTACTAATTTTGATAGCTTGTCATTCTGAGGCCGAGTGCAGCACCACAGATTTAGAGAGAGCCCGCACGAGAAAGAGCATGAAGAGCGGCAAACTCAAGGACCTCCTCCTCCTCTTCTTCCTGACGTTCTTCATGTACAATGTCAACTTCCGGCCAATCCCTGCTGGCGATACTGTGCCTGCCCAATTACTGCCCTTTAGCATTCTGCGCGCGGGGAACCTCGATCTGAATGAGTTTGGTCTCACCAAAGTTTCTTCTCCCCCGGGGTCTTTGCTTTATGCGGTTTTTCCCTTCCAGTCTTGGCAGCGCGTGCCTGGCGGCAGGGAAGGATGGATCACGACAGTAAAGGCAGCAGACGGACGGCCCCAGCTCTTTCTCCGTGAGAAAGAAGGATTGTTGTGGGAAAGTACCTGGGAGGTAAATGAATGGGGAGCGTGGAGTCTTATTCCTGGTGAGCCCATACGTGGCGAATCCAGACCGGCCGCAGTGTTGGACCACGCGGGGAGGACCCATCTCTTCGTGCAAGCAAAGAATCTGGCCATCTGGGAGAATGTCAAAGAGCGAGGACAGTGGCAAGGGTGGAAACGCGTACCTGGCGGGAGGACTCTCTCTGCGCCCACGGCGGTGGTTGACGAAGAGGGAATCATTCATCTGATTGTCCAGGGCATCGTCAGTAATCTCTATGAGAATCGTCTGGAAGGGCAGGACTGGCAAGGCTGGAGAAAACTGGTCCGCGGGAAAGGGAAAGCTGGACCGGTGGCGGTCGTTGATGCCGAGGGCCGGCTGCATGTCTTGCTGTACGGTCTTGACCAGAAGGTGTGGCATTTCCTCAAAGATACTGTCCCAGAGCCAGAACCGTGGCAGCAGATCCCCCAACAACCAGCAATAGTCGGATTTACTGTTTCCCTTGATGGACAGGGGCGAGTCGTGTGTATCGCCGTGGATGCGGCCCTCACCCTCTGGCAGAATGTCTTTTCCCAAGGGCAGTGGAATGGTTGGAGAGCTCTGAAACCGCTGGGCCCCTTGCCACCCAGGGAGGTGGTCAGGGGGGAAGTGGCGGGGTTCCTCGATAACCAAGGGGCAGTTTGGCTTTTTGCTACCGTTGGCCGTGTCGTGCGCCCAAACTTGCCGTCTTTCGTCCGCCAAGTAGGAACGCGTATCATGTCCCAGTACCCCGTGGCTCTTCCGCTTGTGATTACCCCGCTCTACGTTCCTGTGGTATGGTTCTTGCCGCCCGCGTGGTTAGACTTTACTAATCCCAATAGGAACCGCCAGGCGGCAAAAATCGCCCTGCTGCTGGAGAAACTGAGCGCCTCGCTGATTGCGAGTCTCTCGGTGCTTTTGGTCTATCTCACCCTGAGGGAGTTGTGTACAAGGCAGCCTGCTTTTTGGTTGAGTGTGCTCTACGGGTTGGGCACCAATACCTGGACCATCGGGAGCCAAGCCCTCTGGCAACATGGGTTCAGTGAGTTGAGCCTCAGCTTGATGGTCTATGCCCTGCTCAAAGCTCGGCAACGAGAGGTATGGCTTTTGGTTGCCGGGTTGGGAGCGATTCTCGCCACTGCCAACCGCCCGCCAAACGTATTGTTTGCGGTGCTTGCTCTCGTCTATATCTGGCACGTCCACCGCTGGCGCAGCTGGAAATTCCTGCCCTTGCTGTTTGTTCTTGGCGTGTTCCTGTTAGTGTATAACCTGTCTTTTTTTGGAGCATTGATGGGGGGGTATGGGACAGTCAGGATTGGCAGGGCGTTTTTGCACGCCAACTATACTGGCATCCCTGGACTGCTACTCAGCCCTAACCGAGGGTTATTTATTTATACGCCCTTTACGCTCTTCTCTTGCTGGGGACTCGTGCGCCTCTGGCGTTGGCGCGGGGAGCTCTTACTCCGCTACATGAGCGTTGGCGTCCTTGGACAACTCCTGCTCTATGGGAAATTTTTTGGGTGGTGGGGGGGATGGTGTTTTGGTCCCCGGTTTCTTACTGATGTTACGCCGTTTTTCTGCCTGCTGCTGGTGCCAGTGTTGCCTTTCCTACAACGGTGGCTGATAAGGGGGCCTTTCTTGTTCGCAGCTCTTGTCTCTGTAGCGGTGCAAATTGTTGGAGCCTTTTTCTACACGGCGCAATGGGACAGTTTGCCGGCTCTTCGCAAGCGGCTCTGGGGCTGGCGGGAGACGCAAATCTTGCTCAGCGTGCAGTCTGGCCCTGCACCAACCCTGTACCCGGAACTCGTTGGGGCGCTCCAGAAGCGGAGCTCTCCTGACGATGCTGACGTACCCCCATGAAGATCGGGATCGATTGTAGCCTCGTGCCGGGAGAACGGATGGGGATCGGGCAGTACGCTTATCAACTGGTGCAGGCGCTCAGCCGGATCGACCACGAGAACGAGTATCTCTTATACCCGGTCTTTTACTACACCTTTCACCCCCAGTATCGTCAGGCGCTCTTACCGCACACGGCCAATATGCGCGTGGCCTTCCGCTGGCTGCCGCGGGCCGTGCTGCGCGCCTTGCGCCATTCTCGGGCCCCGTGGTTTACCCGCGAGTGGGTATTGGGGCGCGTCGATGTGGTTCACAGCGTCAGTTTTAGCGCTCCGCGGTTGCGCTGTGGCCGCAAACGGCTCGTCGTCACCATTCCAGATCTGAGCTTTCTGACCCACCCGGAGTATCATACCCCGGAGAACGTGGCCCATGCGCTGCAGGGAACCCGCGACGCAGTGGCGTGGGCGGACGCGCTGATCACCATTTCTGAGCATACCCGGCAGGACTTAATCGAACGGATGCAGGTGCCGCCGAATCGGGTGGTGGTGACCTCCATAGCGCCCAACCCGCTGTGTGTGCGGGAGGAGGACCCCCGTGTCCTCTCCCGGATCCGCGCGGCCTATGGCCTGCCTACCCACTTCGTACTTTTCGTGGGGTCCTTAGAGCCGCGTAAAAATCTCAAGCGGTTGCTGGCCGCCTACGCCAGCTTGCCTCCGACCTTGCGACGAGAAGTGCAGGTGGTGATTGGTGGGGGGAGAGGGTGGCTCAACGACGACCTCAGGCCCACTGTAGCAGCATTGGGCTTGACTGAGCAGGTCCATTTCATCGGGTACATCAAAGAAGCGGATCTCCCTGCAGTCTATTCGCTGGCGACTGTGTTCGCCTATCCATCGCTGTACGAAGGGTTTGGGTTACCGGTGTTAGAGGCGATGCAATGTGGGACCCCGGTGCTGACCTCTAACGTTTCGGCTTTGCCCGAGGTAGCCGGCGATGCCGCGCTGGTGGTCACGCCGACGGAGGTGGAAGAGATCGCGGAGGGGCTGACCCGCTTGCTGGAGTGCGCCGAGCTGCGCACGGAGCTGCGCGCCCGCGGGTATCAGCGCGTGCAAGAATTTTCCTGGGAACGCTGCGCCCGAGAGACGCTGGCCGTGTATCGACGGGTGAATGGAGCATCCTAGTGCATTTTCAGGAAACCTTTTGGGGAAAGGAAGCAAAAACCCAAAGAGATTCCCCTTTGCGTAGGGGCACGGCATGACGCTGCGCCGCTCCTTGACTTTCAGAACAAAGAGTCTAATGAATTTTGACGAACAAGATAGGTAATCAGGATATGTGAGGAGGAGAGCTTATGAAGAACGAGAAGCTGGCGGCGCTGTCGGTCAGCACCCTGATGGTGGTCTCCCTCAGCCTTGCCGGAGGATCAACAGGGCTGGCAGCGACGACCTGCACCTTCACGACCGTGGGCACCACGATGACGCTGGATAGCGACTGCACGACTGATGAGACAATCACAATTCCCGATGGTTTCACATTGGAAGGGAACGGCAAGACCATTACTGCTATAGACCCACCACCACCCGGGCATTTCCGGGGTGCGGTGGTTGCGAACGGGGGAGCCACGGCACACGTCACGAATCTCACCATCACCACGGCGGCGCTCGCAAACGTGTGTGATGCGGGGGCGGACCGTCTCCGTGGCATCTTATTTGAAGGCGCCGGCGGCTCGATCACGAATAACACGGTCAGCAACATTAATCAGGGCGCCAGCGGGTGTCAGGAAGGCAACGCGATTGAAGTCCGCAACGCCCCCTTTGATACAACTGGCTCAGATAAGCTCGTAACGATCCAGTATAATGTGGTCAGCAACTATCAGAAGACCGGCATTGTCGCGAACGGCTCGGTGGCCGCTGTGATCACTGAGAATGACATTACCGGCGTCGGTCCGGTGGACTACATTGGGCAGAACGGCATCCAGGTGGGGTTTGGCGCGACGGCGATCGTGCGGGAAAACTCGGCTACGGGCAATGACTACACCCCCACGAGCTTTGTCTCCTGCGGTCTTCTGTTCTTTGAGGCAGACGGGGTGCAGGCCTCCGAAAACTTCATCGCCCACAACGAGCTGCCTTTATGCAACGTTGGGAAAGGTGGAGGCCAGTTCAATCTGAATGAATAAGCCACTTCTTCTCGAAGCCTGG
>CAZAYE010000142.1:0-7494 GCA_964489255.1 uncultured Enterobacteriaceae bacterium | reverse complement strand
GCGAAGCTCATTGCTGTCATGACTGGTGTACGGGTTTGGATGGCAATCACTGCGGTGCCAAGTTGCACCCGGGAAGTGACAGTCGCATAGGCAGAGAGCACGGTAAGGGCATCCAGGCCATTCACCTCAGCGGTCCACAAAGAGCGATAACCGAGCTGTTCGGCTTCCTTGGCCAGTTCGAGACTCTTGTGGAAACCCAGGCTTTCCCGAACAGGGAGGGCCAAACCAAGTCCATGCTGTGTCGTGGTCACGATATTCTCCTTTTTGTAGGACGGTGTACATTGAAGACCGTGCAGATCGTGTTGTTGTCTTTCATATTGTGAGGTAAGCCGCAATGAATGGAATCGTGCGATTTATCGAAGAAGGTGGAAAAGTCCTCGTCGTTGTAGATCCCTTTCAGGTCACCACCCGAGAAGAAGTTGGGTCTTTCTACGAAACTGTTTTGGTAGGGTGCATAAAAGAAATGAGCCGTCGTGGCCTAGGAGAAACTATTCCCTTTCCGCAGATTGAAGATATTCTCCCTGACCGACCCTAAGCAGGCGTGGGCTGAGCGTCAGCCTCCTCATACTTCCTTGTGCTCAGAACTCCATCTCCTTCAGGTCTTCGGCTATCCGTAACGGTGCCGCGGTCACGGCCCGCACTTCATCGACTGTGATTCCTGGTGCTAATTCCTTCAACAGAAATCCGTTCTGATCCACCTGGATCAATGCCAGGTTGGTTACGACCCACGATACGCAACGGCGGGCAGTCAGCGGGTAGGTGCAGGTTCGCAGTAACTTCGGCTCGCCCTTCTTCGTGGTGTGGAACATGACTACGATCAGTGTCCGTGCGCCAGCTGCGAGATCCATTGCTCCGCCGACCGCGCCAGCGCCCATGCCTGGCGTTTTCCAGTTGGCCAGGTCACCATTCTCGGCCACCTGAAATCCTCCCAAAATCACCGTGCCAATGTGCCCGCCGCGGGCCATGACGAAGGCATCGGCACTATGGAAGAAACTTGCCCCCGGCAATAAGGTTACCAGTTGAGAACTGGCGTTGTACAAATCAATATCTTCTTCTCCGGACGGAGCGAGCGGCCCGTATCCCAGTACTCCATTCTCGGCATGCAGTACGATTTGGTCGGAGATGAAATCGGACACGAGCGTGGGGAGGCCAATCCCCAGGTTGACATACTGTCCAGGCTGTAGCAGGCGGGCGGCGCGTAAAGCCATGAGTTCGGGCGAAAGGCCGCGTTCTCCTTCGTGGGCATTCTCAGTGACTTTGACGTTGCGGCCCAGGCTGCGCATGAGGCCAAGAATAGTCTCTTTGCGCAGCGGTGTTTCCCGCCGCACCAGGCGGTGGACGAAGATACCTGGCGTAGCAATCGCCTCAGGGTCGAGCGCGCCAGGCTCGGCGAGCTCATCAACTTCAGCGATAGTTACATCCGCGGCCGTGGCAAAAGACGGGTTAAAGTTGCGTGCCGTGCGGCGGTAGACGAGATTGCCGTGCGCATCGGCTTTGTGGGCACGAATGAAGGCGAAATCGGCACGGAGCGCAGTCTCTAAAAGATACTCGCGGCCGTTGAAAATTCGCTTCTCTTTGCCTTCTTCTACGACCGTGCCAACGCCGGTTGGGGTGAAGAACGCGGGAATCCCGGCACCACCGGCGCGGATACGCTCGACCAGAGTGCCCTGCGGCACCAGCTCGAATTCGACCTCTCCGCGGCCGATTTGTTCAGACAGAGGGGTGACACGATAGGAGTAGCCACCAAACGAGGCGATGAGTTTCTTGATCTGCCGGTTTTCAGCCAGGATCTGGGGAGAATAAGGCCCGAAGCCGGGCGAGTTGCAGACGATGGTCAGATCCTTGATCCCGCGGTCACGCAGAGCAAAGAGCAGCTCGTGCGGCCAGCCCTGGAGCACACCAAAGCCACCTACGAGGATACTGGAGCCATTGGGAATATCGGCGACTGCTGCGGTAGCAGTGAGAACTGGTTTACGCATAGGGTGCCTTGCTAACCGCCAGAGGCAATCTTGCCCGTAGCAAACGCAAGAAATTGACGAACTGCCTGTTCAGGGTCATCTGCTATCGTGCTTTCCGTGACGGTTTGCTGATCCTCAGCATGAAAGTGTTTGGGGAAAGAAGCCACCCCCTGCCATTGCGGATGTGGCATATTGTCATGGCGGTAAATAGTCCCATTAACTTGTCGCCTTTCCCAGTGATGGGCATAGCGACCGGGGATCTGCGTGGACCACCAGAAGTCAATGTAGGAGTCATCAACGAGGACCACCCGGAGCTTATCTCTGATAATCGTAGTGGAGCGGACAACGACGAGAAATTCAGTCTCGGCAATCCTGCGGAGCTTGTCGAGATCCGGCATTACAGCTCTGCCAACATCTGTTTCACCCGCTCGATGCGGGTGGTGAGGTAATCGACGTGCTGGAAATCTTCTAAGATTTCTTCTTCTGTGACTGCCCCTTGTTGCAGTAGCGTGTCCATCTCTGCCAAATTGGTCACACCAAACTTCGCACAGCGTGCTTGCCGCTCGGCGTCAAGGATGCGAAGTTGCTCAAGGAGAAATGCTCGCAGACTCTCACGCGTGAGAGCTTCTTCGCTTAAGGCGAACTCTTTCGCGACTTGCTGTACGTCTAGAGACATTGTCGTTTCCTCAGTAAATTCTACCTCAACCCCGCCTTGGGCAGAGCATCAAGATAATGCTCACGAGGGCCGATTATCCTGCTGGCTCTCTAGGTTTGTCAACCTTACACAGGCCAGCGGCCTGTGCCACCAACCCAAACCCTCTCTGTAGTAGTAGCACGGCCGTCTCGGCTGTGCTGGATTCAGTTCCCGTACATATTCCTGCCGGCGTTAACGTAGATGGTGTAATCCTTCACATCAGTGAGCATCCTGGGTGGAGTACGAAACGCTGTCGTAGCGCCGGCTGCGAGGGTGTCCAAGGTGACGACCTCTTTGGCAAGCTGCCGGCCTTGAGGATCAAAGAACATGACTTCAATATTGACTGCAGAGGCACCTGCTGCTGTGTTGCGGACCTCGCCGCTCACGACTACTCCAGTATCAGTATATTCGAGCTTTTTGCTGACGACCTGGAATATCTCTTCGGCTCGCAAGGCCCATATCAGATAAGCCGCGAATACAGCCAACCCTACCAGCCAGAGTACGGTCCTCTGGGCGCGGATGCCTTCACGCCTTGCCATTCTTCAGACTCCCCCGTAAGATGCCGCCCAGCGATTATGCGGCGCTGTCCGATAACACGCAATCGGGCCTAAAGGAGGAGCCCCGTGGCCGACCGTCCGTGTGACCTGTGCCAGCTTGCTCGTTACACGCAATGGTATGCTGAGTTTCATTACCCTTTCCGCTTTACCATTCTTGACTGTGATTCGTGTGACGTGCCAATCGTGGTGCTGGGTGAGCATCGAGTCGAGGTAACTCTAGAAGAAGTCGCTTACATGGAAAAAGCCCTCAGTCTGGTGGCCGAGCAAAAATTTGCCGGGAAGTTTCCCAAATGGATTTTTGACCACCAGATGCGACAGATTCCAGACCATTATCATTTTCACGTGCGGCCCTTGTTGTGGTAAGGATCCCTTATGCAAGCTGTTTTGTTGCTTGGTCCGGGCCGACTCTCTTATCAAGATATCCCTATTCCTCAACCGGCGGAGGAAGAAATCGTCCTAAAGATCGGTGCGGCCCTCACCTGCGGCACGGATCTCAAAGCGTTCCTGCGTGGCCATCCGAAGTGGCCCATGCCGACTCGCTTCGGTCACGAATATGCTGGTACGGTCATTGCGCGGGGAGCGAAAGTGACCACTGTCCATGAGGGTGACGAGGTCATGCTTGCTCCGACTGGACCCTGCGGCACTTGTTTTTACTGCCAACGTGAGCAGGAGAACCTTTGCGTTACGCTGATGGAAACGATGGTGCTGGGCGGGTATGCCGAGTACCTCACGATTCCGGCCCGAGTTATCCGTAGGAATCTGTTTCCTAAACCGGCCTCGTTATCTTTTGCCGAGGCCGCACTGTTGGAGCCGTTGTCGTGTGTTGTGTTTGGACTTGAGCAGACTCTGCTGCGGCCAGATGATACGGCGGTCGTCATCGGTGCTGGTGCAATTGGACTCCTGCATGTCATCGTGCTCCGGGCGCTGGGAGTCGAACAAGTCTATGTTGTCGCTCGTAACCCGCAGAGAGCGAGAACCGCTCAGGAACTGGGTGCATACGGCATTATTGCTCGTGCGGCAGAAGAGGCCAGAGAAGAGGTACTGGCCGTGACCGCTGGGCGTGGAGCCGATCTTGTCATCGAGTGCACCGCCCAGCCCCGGGTATGGGAGGCAGCGCTCTTCTTGGCGCGGCCAGGAGGACAGGTCGTTCTCTTTGGCGGATGTCCATCAGGCACCACCGTGTCCCTTGATACGTATCGACTGCATTATGATCAGGTCCGGCTCCTCAGTCCATTTCATTTTATTCCCAAGGCCGTACGGCGGGCCTATGAACTGCTGACTTCGGGAGGGATTCCGGCCAAGAAACTTATTAGTGGCGTGTACCCGCTCGCTAAACTTGCTGAGGCCTTTGACCTCTTGCGGCGAGGTGAGGGAATCAAGTATGCAGTGATTCCTTGACATAGAGGACCCCATGAAACTTGTCACCCCAGCTGAAGCGATTCGTGCCATTCCCGACGGCAGTACGGTCATTTTCCCGCACGGCTGTGTAGAACCGACGGCCATCTATACGGCTTTCCAACAGGAGGTCGAACGGTTTCACAATCTGACCATCTACTCCGGGCTGGCGTTTGGTGATTATCCCTTTCTTCGCAAAGGACTGGGGACAAATTTTCGCTATCTCACCTGGCAAGCTGCGCCGCGCATTCGCCAGTTCTTTAAGGAGAAAAAGGCGGGGTTCGTGCCGATGCGGTTCAGCGAAATTACCCGCTTGGTGAGTAAAGAGGGACTGATTAAGCCTGATGTGGTCGTCACCCAAGTGTCGCCGCCGGAGCCGGACGGGACGGTCAGTCTCGGCATTTCGGTGAGCCTGTATCAGGATTTCATCGATAGTGCGCGCCTCGTGATTGTCGAGATCAATCCCAACATGCCAGTGACTGCCGGCAACAGTCGGGTCCCGGTGGAGAAGATTCACCTGGCAGTGGAATCCTCAGCTCCGCTCGGCGAATACCACACTCCCCATCAAAGTGAGCGTGACCAGCGGATCGCTGATTATGTGCTTGACCTCATTCCTGATCATGCCTGGGTGCAGCTTGGGGTTGGCTCAGTTCCTGATCTGGTGCTGTACCGTCTGGCGGAGAAGCCACGTATCAACTTGTACTCCGGCATGCTCTCTCAGGGAGTAATCCACTTTGTGGAACATGCTCGACATACCCCGAAACTGATCACCGGCGAACTCGCCGGTGATCAGGAACTGTACGACTTCTGCGGTCGGACTCCGGTCGTGGAAATGGCCACGTCGAGCGTGACGCATAATATTCTCCTCTTGGCCAAGCTGCCGCGTTTCGTGTCGATTAACTCGGCGGTGGAGATTGATCTGCACGGTCAGAGCAATGGTGAAACCATTGGTGACGTCCAGATTAGCGGTGTCGGCGGGAGTTTGGACTATGTGGAAGCGGCGGCGCTCTCCGAGGGGGGAGTGTCGATCATTGCTCTTCCCTCCACTACCGAGGACGGGAAACACTCGAAAATCGTGCCACGGTTGTCTGCTGGGGCAGTCGTCACGACTCCGCGCTTTTGCACCGATTACATCGTAACCGAGTATGGAATTGCGCGGTTGAAGGGGAAAGACCTCCGTGCTCGTGCCGAGGTGTTGATTGCCATTGCGCACCCGAATTTTCGCGCGGAGTTGGGGAAGGGATTGTAATCCATCTGGTTCCGTTAGGTTGTAGACATAGCCCCTTCTCATCAAGTGCCATTTGGAGCAAAGCACGCAAAGCGAAGAAGCTCCAGAGAGTCAGTTTTAAGAAATTTCACGATAGCTCTTCGAGCAACGCTCTAGCTTCTTGTAAATCAGTCGTGTCAAGCCCTTCGGTAAACCAACCGTAGACCTCTGCGAGCAGCTTTCGAGCCCTCCTCCCCTTACCTTGCTTTTGCCACAGACGACTCAGGCTCATCACCGCCCGCAATTCCAACGACTTGGCTCCCTGGTGCCGAGCTATCTCAATGGCCTTCTGAAAACACGCTTCGGCTTTCGCCTCCGCGTGGGTGCTAGGGGCTGGGTGTTGGGGGTTGGGGACTTCGGACTTTCTGAGACCCGTCTGAGACTTGCCCGAGACTTGCCTTGACTGCAGCGTAAGCTGCCCTCTCAGCCGATACAGCTCTGCCTCGTAGAATCGCTCCCCCGTGTTGTCCACTGCAGCCAGCGCCTCGGCTAGCACGCTCAGTCCTTCCTCTGCTTGCCCCATTTTCCCCCACGCCTCAGCCAGCAGGGCAAGAAAATACGACCGGGTCGCCTCTGCCCCCGTGCTCCGAAAGGCAGCCAAACCCTGCTGTATCTGTACAAGCCCCTCTTCTGCTTGTCCCTGCTCAACCAGTGCCCAGCCCCACATGATCGTCCCCATTGCCAAAAAGAGCGGAAACCCCTGCTCGGTACACAGTGTAATAGCAGCCTCTACCTGCTCTTGGACTGACTGCCCCTCCTGGTGGAACTGATGGACCCTGGCAGCGAAGTCCAGAGCGGCAGCCAAGCTAAAGGGGTAAGCCAGCTCTTGGGCCAGAGCAAGCGCCTCGTCGTTCCTCTTCAGGGCTTGGTCTGGGTAGCCAAGAAAACACAAGGCCCAAGCCACCCAAGATAGGCAGGTCAGCCCAGGATCGTCCCCCTGAAGGAAGATCAGAGAGCGGTGTTGTTGAGGATCATAGAGAGCAATGCCCTGCTCCAAATGCGCTCGGGCGCGAGCCAGCTCTCCCAGATGGAACAAAGTGACCCCCAGCACCGTGTGGGCTGCTAGCAAAACGGGTAGGTCTTGTCGATGCTGGGCCAAACCGAGGAGCTGTTCTGCCAGTTCCTGTGCCGTCTGTAACCTTCCCCGTACGATATAAAATCTCCACAGCCCAACCAGCGCCAAGAAGAGCTGAGGAGTCGCGCCTCCCTGCTGACACAGCTCTCGCGCTCGGGTGTAGGCGTGTTCCACCTCCAGGGCGGCATAGCCCTTGGTGGCCACCAACACTGCGCCCAGAGCTATCTGCAGCATGAGTTCTTGCTGAGCGCGCTCAGGCGTGTCTGGCAGGGCCTTGAGCAACGCTAAGCCCTTCGTGAGGTGACCAATCGCTTCTCGATTGGCACACCGTTGCAAGGCATTCTCCGCCGCTTGCTGCAGATATTTCACCGCCCGGCGGTAGTCGTCCTGCCCCCGCTCGAAGTGCATGGCTAAATCGAACCACATGACATTGGCACAGAGCCACACTTTTGGAGAGAAGCGCACTCCCGTTCGCTCTGAGCGTAGCCGCGTCAGCGGCGAAGTCGAAGAGCGCGGGGATCGCGGATCTGGCAGCCTTCGACTTCGCT
>CAZAYE010000141.1:0-7499 GCA_964489255.1 uncultured Enterobacteriaceae bacterium | reverse complement strand
TTACTTTCGCACGACAGATGTGACGGGGACGGTCTCGTTGGCGGAGGGGACGGAGATGGTGATGCCGGGGGACAACACGCGCATGGTGGTGGAGTTGCTGACGCCGATCGCGATGGACGAGGGGTTGCGGTTTGCGATTCGGGAGGGGGGGCGCACGGTGGGCGCCGGGGTCGTCACCAAAATCCTGCTGTGAGGAGATTTGCTCAGGCAGATTGAGACAAATCAAGATAGGGAATAAATCATGCGTGAGCTCATTGCGTTGTCTTGTGATCAGTGCAAGCGGAAGAACTACACCACGACAAAAAATAAGAAGACTACCCCTAACAAAATCGCTCTCCGTAAATTCTGTCCAGCCTGCCGATCGCATACTGCTCATCGGGAGACTAAAGTGTAAACAGAGGGGTCAGTAGCTCGAATTGGTTAGAGCACCGGACTCCAAATCCGGGGGTTGCAGGTTCGAATCCTGCCTGACCCGCACGTACATTTATGCTAGAAGTGAACAAGGTGTCCGACACAAGAAAAGTGGCAATATGGCCGCATTACCCCAGGGCATAAAAGAAGGCTTCGATACTACTCGCACGTTCCTGCAGGAAGCGTGGGCAGAACTCCGCAGGGTACAGTGGCCTGCCCAGAAGGAAGTGCGGGCAGCGACGCTGGTAGTCATTCTTCTTGTAAGTAGTGTCGCGCTCTTCCTTTTTTTTGTAGACGCGGTCCTGTCTTGGTTTTTGCAGACCTTTCTTGGGAGTTAGTGCTCTCTAGTGGTTCCTGTACCATGGCCAAAATGTGGTATGTCGTTCACACCTATTCGGGATTTGAACGAAAAGCAAAAGCAGCTTTGGAGGAACGGATCCGCACCTTCGGCAAACAAGATCTATTTGGCAACATCTTAGTTCCTGAAGAGCAAGTCGTTGAACTGGTGAAAGGGAAGAAAAAAACCTCTGCGCGCAAGTTTTTCCCGGGATATATCTTGGTCAACATGGAATTGAACGATGAGACCTGGCACATCGTCAAATCGACACCAAAAGTGACTGGGTTCGTTGGCGGATCGAACGACCCCAGAACTATTCCACCGGTTTCCGAAGCAGAGATCTCGGGAATTCATCAGCAAGTTCGCGAAGGCACCTTACGCCCAAAACCGAAAGTGCTGTTTGAAATAGGGGAAGGCGTCAAAGTCGTTGATGGTCCCTTTCAAGATTTTACTGGTGTAGTGGAAGAAGTAAAACCCGAGAAAGGCAAACTCCGGGTGCTCATCAGCATCTTTGGGAGAGCGACGCCAGTTGAACTTGACCTGGTTCAGGTCGAAAAGGCATAAGAAGGCAATGGCGAAGAAAGTTGTAGGAGAGGTCAAACTGCAGATTCCGGCTGGGCAAGCAACTCCCAGTCCGCCGGTCGGACCGGCACTCGGACAACGAGGGGTCAATATCATGGAGTTCTGTAAGGCATTCAATGCCCGAACTCAGGCTCAGCAAGGACTCCTCATCCCAGTCATAGTAACGGTGTATGGCGACCGTTCTTTCTCTTTTGTCACCAAGACTCCCCCAGCGTCTGTCTTGATCAAGAGAGCTGCTGGGTTAGAAAAGGGATCTGGTGAACCAGCGAAGAAAATGGTCGGTTCCCTAACCCGAGCTCAGGTGAGAGACATTGCTACCCTTAAGATGCCGGACCTCAATGTGAAGGACCTGGAGGGGGCTGTACGGACAATTGAGGGAACCGCCCGTAGTATGGGTATCACAGTGGTGGAATAATATTATGGCACGAGAAAGCAGCAAAGCGTATCGAGCAGCCGCCGCCCAAATCGACCGCCAACGCCAGTATCCATTGCCGGAGGCTATTACCCTTGCCCGTGGAGCGGCACGAGCAAAGTTCGACGAGACAGTCGAGCTTGCTATACGCATCGGAGTTGATCCCCGTAAGGCAGATCAGAATGTCCGTGGGACAGTTATGCTACCGCATGGTACGGGAAAAACGGTGCGGGTAGCAGTTTTTGCCAAAGGGGACAAAGCCCGTGAGGCCGAAGCCGCGGGAGCTGAGGTAGTTGGAGCGGAAGATTTGGTGAAACGGATCAGCGAAGAGGGATGGCTCGAATTCGACAAAGCCGTAGCGACGCCGGATATGATGGGTATGGTCGGACGCTTAGGCAAGATTCTTGGGCCACGCGGACTCATGCCCAATCCAAAAGTTGGGACCGTGACAATGGACGTTGCTCGAACGGTCCAAGAACTCAAAGGTGGCAAGGTCGAGTATCGTGTTGACAAGGCTGGCAATGTGCACGTGCCGGTTGGGAAAGTTTCCTTTAACGAACAACAGCTGGTCAGCAATGCCAATGCATTGTTAGAAAGTCTGATACGGGCGAAGCCGGTATCGGCGAAAGGCACCTATCTCCTGAATGTAGCTGTCAGTACGACTATGGGGCCAGGAGTTCGGGTTGATCCCACCACGGTATCCCGACAGACCTCTTAGTCATTTCCCTGCAACGAAACGGTGTAGTGAGAAGAAGCATGGATCGTCGAGAAAAAGAACAGACAATTGCGGAATTACAGCAATGCTTTGCAACAGCTACGGCTGCAGTCCTTACTGGATACAACGGTCTTACCGTAGCGGAATTGAATGCCCTGCGTCGTGAACTGCGCGAAGTTGCTGGCGAGTACAGAGTTGCGAAGAACACCTTAATTGAACTGGCGATCGAAGGGACCCCATATTTATCTCTCAAAGCATTGTTGACTGGCCAGAACGGGCTGGTCTTTGGTTATGGGGATGCCATCGGCCTTGCCAAAGTCATTACTCGCTATGCCCGCGAGCATGACAAGTTTGCCCTCAAAGGAGGAGTCACCGAGGGACAATTTCTTGCTGCCGCGGGAGTAGAGACACTTGCTGTTTTGCCGAGCCGAGAAGCGCTTCGGGCCCAACTCCTCGGCGTATTATCCCGCCCTGCTGCTCAATTTATGAGTCTGCTGACTGCGCCGGCTGCCCGAGTTGCTCGGGTACTAGATGCGAGAAGATCGCAGTTGAGTGCGACTTGACATTTCTCTTAAGGATTCAGGAAGGAGGAACTAATGGCTCTCACAGTAGAGAAAATGGAGGAGATTGTTTCCACTCTCTCTGGACTGACAATTCTCGAAATTTCTGAGCTCGTGAAAAAGCTCGAAGAACAATGGGGCGTGAGCGCTGCGGCCCCAGTCGTTGTGGCTGGTGGAGGAGCGGCAACTGCCGCTACGGCTCAACCGGCTGCGGCCCCAGAGAAAGACGAATTCGATGTGGTTTTGACAAGTGCTGGAGACAAGAAAATCCAGGTCATCAAGGTTGTTCGGGAACTGACAACGCTAGGGTTAAAAGAAGCCAAGGATTTGGTTGATGGCGCGCCCAAGCCCGTCAAAGAAGGCGTATCGAAGACCGAAGCCGAGGAAATGAAGAAGAAACTGGAGGAAGCTGGGGGAGTAGTGGAACTGCGGTAATGCCTTCCGGAAGGAGAGAAGCGGTAATGGCTCTGCAGCTAACAAATAATTTCCGTGTACGGCGACCGTTCGGGCGGATCAGCAAGATCATCGCTATCCCCCATTTGCTGGAAATCCAGCGACATTCGTATGATGAGTTCTTGCAGCGAGTCCTTTCGCCTGAGAAGCGTATGGACTCTGGTCTGCAAGGAGTCTTCCGGTCGGTCTTTCCGATCAAGGATTTTAACGAGACGGCTTCTCTAGAATTTGTTAGCTATGCCCTTGGGGAGCCTAAATACAGCGTCGAGGAATGTCATCAACGGGGCATGACCTATGCCGCTCCACTCAAAGTCACCATCCAGCTCGTGTTATGGGACGTGGACCAGCGCACCGGTGCCCGGACCATTAAGAACGTGAAAGAGCAGGAAGTGTACTTCGGCGAGGTCCCTCTGATGACCGCCCAGGGCACGTTCATGGTGAACGGTACTGAGCGGGTCATCGTGAGCCAACTGCACCGCTCTCCTGGAGTATTCTTTGATCACGACAAAGGCAAAACGCACGCCAGTGGGAAGCTCCTGTACTCAGCGCGTATCATTCCTTACCGGGGATCTTGGATTGATTTTGAATTTGATCCCCGAGACATCCTTTATGTCCGGATTGACCGTCGGCGCAAGTTTCACGCCACCGTGTTGCTTCGTGCTCTAGGCATGACGGCTGAAGATATCCTCAACTACTTCTACCGGAAGGACACGGTTCTCTTTGAGGGCCGGCGGGTGGTCAAGGTCTTCAAGCCTGAGCAGTTGGTCGGAATTCGCGCGACGAAAGATGTTCGGCATCCGGATACTAATGAACTGTTGGTGAAAGAGGGACGTAAATTCACTCGGGGGATACTCAAGCAAATGGAGACTGCGGGCATTGACCACATCCCGATCACGCCCGAAGAGGTGGTAGGTCGGGTCGTTGCCCATGACGTGGTCGATCCTGTCACGAAAGAGGTTCTCGTCGAGTGCAACCAGGAAATCTCCCAGGAGCGTCTGGATCTCCTGCTCGAGCGTGGGATTTCTGCAGTCGAGGTGTTGTTCATTGACGATTCGCACATTGGGGCGTCGCTGCGCAACACGCTCCTGCAGGACAAGATTTCCTCTCCGGAGGAAGCGATCATCGAAATTTACCGACGACTCCGACCTGGAGATCCTCCGACCCTCGATGCGGCCACGACGTTTTTTCACAACCTGTTTTTCAATCCTGAACGGTATAATCTCTCGCGGGTTGGGCGCTTGAAGCTGAACCATAAGCTGCGTTTGAACGCTCCCTTGGAGCAGGGCACGCTCCGACGAGAGGACATCTTGGAGGTTGTCCGCTACCTGGTAGAGCTGAAGAACGGCAATGGCGTAGTCGATGATATCGACCACCTGGGCAACCGACGAGTACGAGCCGTAGGTGAACTCGTCGAAAACCAGTTCCGTATTGGTTTGGTACGGATGGAGCGTGCGGTAAAAGAGCGCATGAGCCTGCAAGATGTTGAAACTCTGATGCCGCAGGAACTGGTCAATTACAAACCGGTATCCGCAGCGCTCAAAGAGTTCTTTGGGTCAAGTCAGCTCTCACAGTTCATGGATCAAACGAACCCACTCTCTGAGGTTACCCATAAGCGCCGCCTCTCTGCGCTTGGACCCGGTGGGCTCACCCGTGAGCGGGCTGGATTCGAGGTGCGGGACGTTCACCCTACACATTATGGACGCGTGTGTCCAATTGAGACACCAGAGGGACCGAACATTGGCTTAATTTCCAGCCTGTCTACGTATGCACGAGTGAACGAGTTCGGATTTATTGAGACTCCTTATCGCGAGGTCGAGAACGGCCGGGTCACGGATCGGGTGCGATACCTCTCTGCCCTTGAAGAAGAGAGCCAGACTATTGCTCAAGCCAATGCGCCAGTGGACGGGCGAGGATTTCTTTCCGGTGAGTTGATTTCTGCACGCAAGGGCGGCGAGTTCATTATGGTCCGTCCACAAGAAGTGCAGCTCATGGATGTCTCTCCAACGCAACTTGTGAGCGTTGCCGCTGCGTTGATTCCTTTCCTGGAGCACGATGACGCTAACCGTGCGCTCATGGGCTCGAACATGCAGCGTCAGGCCGTGCCACTCTTGCGCACTGAAGCGCCACTGGTCGGCACCGGGATGGAACAAGTGGTGGCGCGTGATTCTGGAGCTACCGTGGTAGCGATTCGCGGCGGAGCCGTGGAGAGTGTGGACTCTACCCGTATTGTCATTAAGGCTGATGCTCCCGCTACCCCTGGAGACGTTGGAGTCGATATCTATTCACTGACAAAGTATCAGAGATCCAACCAGAACACCTGTGTGAACCAGCGACCTATCGTGGTTGTTGGGGACCGAGTGAAAGCCGGCGATGTGGTTGCTGATGGTCCGGCGACAGACATGGGCGAACTCGCCCTGGGTCGGAACGTGCTCGTCGCGTTCATGATCTGGGGAGGGTATAACTTCGAGGATTCGATCTTGGTCAGCGAACGTCTGTTGCGCGAAGATGTCTTTACCTCGGTGCATATCGAGGAATTTGAGTGCGTTGCGCGGGATACGAAGCTAGGGCCCGAGGAGATTACCCAGGATATTCCCAATGTTGGAGAGGAAGCGCTCAAAGATCTTGATGAGAGTGGTATTGTTCGCATCGGGGCAGAAGTCAAACCGGGCGACATTTTAGTCGGAAAGATTACTCCAAAGGGAGAGACGCAGCTCTCGCCCGAGGAGAAGTTACTCCGTGCCATCTTTGGTGAGAAAGCTGGAGAGGTACGCGATACCTCTTTGCGTGTTCCTCCAGGGGTGGAAGGCACGGTCATCAACGTACGGGTCTTCTCCCGCAAGGGAGTAGTGAAGGACGAACGCAGCCAAAGTATAGAGGAGGAAGAGATCCAGCGGCTGCAAAAAGATCAACAAGATGAAATCCGGATTATCCGCGAGAGCACTCAGCGAAAGCTCAAGCAGCTCCTCGTCGGGAAAATTGCCGCCGTCCGACTGAGCGACGACGATAGCCGTCGGGTCTTGCTTCCCAAAGGGAAGGAAATTACCGAAGAAGCACTGGATGCGATTCCGCCCTCACTCTGGGGGAGAATCAAAGTAGAGGAAGATGAGAGGGTTGAGGAAGAATTGGCCCAGATTGTTGAAGCAACGGAAGATCAGGTGGCGCAGATCCGTGAGGACTTTGCCAAGAAGGTAGAGCGGCTCAAAGGTGGAGACGAACTCCCGCCCGGCATTATCAAAATGGTAAAAGTGTTCGTGGCGATTAAGCGTAAACTTCAGGTAGGAGACAAAATGGCTGGGCGGCACGGCAACAAGGGTGTCCTCTCTCGCATCCTGCCTGAAGAGGACATGCCCTATCTTGCGGATGGCACTCCGGTCGATATTGTCCTCAATCCTCTCGGGGTACCGTCGCGGATGAATGTTGGACAGATTCTGGAGACCCATCTGGGGTGGGCGGTGCATGTCCTCGGTGATCAAGTGGGCGGTAACGGGACAGTCGATGGTCATACTGGAGAAGAGATCCTCCGCCGCCAGCTGAAAGAACTGTATAATACCAAGACCTTTGCTGAGATGGTCGATGCCCTTTCTGGGCCGGACCTCCGACGCTTAGCTCGTCGAGTCTCTCACGGAGTGCACATTGCCTCGCCGGTGTTTGACGGTGCCACCGAAGAAGAAATCTTTACTCTATTGAGAAAAGCGGGCTTGCCGGAAACAGGGCAGACCACTCTCTATGACGGCCGCACGGGTGAGGCGTTCGCTCAACCTGTCACTGTGGGGATGATGTACATCATGAAGTTACACCATCTAGTTGAGGATAAGATCCATGCTCGCTCGACGGGTCCTTATTCTCTCGTCACTCAGCAACCGCTCGGCGGTAAAGCCCAATTCGGTGGGCAGCGGCTTGGCGAGATGGAGGTGTGGGCACTCGAGGCTTATGGGGCCGCATACAGCCTCCAAGAGATGCTGACAGTAAAGTCAGACGATGTAGCAGGTCGTACGCGTATGTATGAAGCTATTGTTAAAGGGGAGAATG
>CAZAYE010000140.1:6933-7511 GCA_964489255.1 uncultured Enterobacteriaceae bacterium | reverse complement strand
CCCCCCCGGCGAGACCGTGAACCCAAGCCACCCAGACGAGTCAGTAACCACAATGAGGCCAAAGCTCCTTTGAGCGCCTCACTCCCACTTTTAGCGCCAGGGCGGATTTGCACGTTCAGCGTGAACGACGTTCCAGAGGGCACACAGTGACGATTGGTGCGCAGCATGGACCAAAGGAGATAGCTCATTCCACGTTGGCTCTGATTCGGTTGAAAGCGCTGAGGTTGTAGTTGTCCTGATAAGCGTATGATGAGCGGGGAGCCTACCTCCGCCTCCCCGAAAACCTCAGTCTCTTTTTTCCGCAGAGTTTCAAGATTCTCGTCGCCGATGACTCCGGCGACAAGCGCCCGCCACCAGAAGCGCAGTACGCCACGAACCGACGCTGCCCGGAGTTCTGGTTCTCCACGAGGATCAGCCCCCCCCGCAAACAAAGGGGTTACCGTTTCCAAGGTGATTCTTACTGTGGACATGACACACTCTTGTCCTTTATAAGCTCCTCGTTCCTACCTGCACAAACTTGTTTTTCCGAGGACTTTCCCACACCTCTGGCCATCCAGACAGAACAAGATTCGTCACCG
>CAZAYE010000140.1:0-6923 GCA_964489255.1 uncultured Enterobacteriaceae bacterium | reverse complement strand
AGACACCTCACCTCTGCGGAGATAGGGGGGCATTATCGAAGAAATGAAGAGATACCTTTTCACGCGCTGGGTTTCGATAACGACGGAAATTGTTTGTCATGCATGTTGCCCCCTCTGATCCTCTGCGATGCGGTATTGTCCCAACCCAAACGTCGCGCCCTTGCCCACGTGCGTGTACGTGCCTAAGAGAAGATAGGGAAGAAACTCGGTAAAATCGCCACGATACGTCACCTGTCCGACAAATCCGCCCATACGCACTCTGGTCTGCTGCCGGTTCGAATACCGCTCCCAGTCTACCCAGCGCAGGTCACTTGCTACGGTCTCGATCATCCTGGCCTGCTCCACAAACTCCCGCCGCTCAGGCGGGAACTCTCCGCCACAGTGGAAATAGTCGAGCAGGGCGATGCGACGCACGAGATTACGGAAAAACACATGAAACTCGCAGTCACCGGCGAGCCGGTTCTCGAACTTGAGACGCGTAGGAGTGAGAAAAGAGACAGAGAGTTGAGACAGAGGGGGAGAAGAGACAGAGAGTTGAGACAGAGGGGGAGAAGAGACAGAGACGGATGAGACAGAGACAGAGAGTTGAGACAGAGAAGAAGCAGGGACAAAGAGTTGAGACAGAGACAGAGGATGAAAAGAATCTGTGAGGATTTTCCTGCTGCCGTCGTATATGGGGACGGCGGTGCCGCCAGGGTCCAGCCAGGCTACTGCTTCCAGCGTGTATTTGCCTTTCCCTCTGCCTAAGCCGACGCGGCCCAGCTCATCAAATGTGTAAATAAAGTAGGGGGAGATAATCAAAGGCTTTGCCGATGAGGACGAGGTGGAAGGTGAGCTGCTCGCCTCGCTCGTAGACTCGTTTCGTCTCCAGGGGAGGCTCCAATACGAAGGGTTGGGGAACTGTTGATACTTTCCCCAGTATGACACTGTTAGCCGGGGGCGGGGTCTCAAAGATGTAGTGATAGGGGCAGCGTTGGCTGAGGAGGCACTCACCAAAACCGCGGTCAGTACCCAAACAGGCAATGCGGCGAAATACCTGGCCGAACCCACCGCGCAGGGCTGAGCCTTTGTATGGAGGCAGAAGAAGCGTGTCTTTTGCCTTCAGCCGTAAGCGGAATCGCGCTAGCCGAAAGGTCGCCAGCTCTGGTAAGGGGACACCCTCAGAACGCATATAGAGCCCTCCTCTGGCTCGTTCTGATCGGTCCTCAGAGACTCCCCAGCACTATTTGTCGTAGTGTCCTAGCTCTCTATGAGTGTGTTGTCAAGGAAAATCTTCATGAAGAGCCCTGTTGGTAGGTCTGGCAGAAAACTTCTCGGTCTTTCGGGGAGGTCAACAACCCACCAGGGTCAAGTTTATCAAGCGAACGGCGCAGGCGACGGAGGTTCCGTTCACGTCGGTAGCGTGGCAGTGGACCAGGAAATACCCGGGCTCGATCAAAGTCGATCAGTAACACCGTGGGCAGGTCTGTGGTGGTCCGCACGAGAATGTTCGTCAAGTTTAGGTCAGCATGGGCGATTCCTGCGTCGTGCAGGTGCCCAATGGCCTGGGCGACTGCGGTGATTACCTGTTGACGTTCTGTGCCTGTCGGTTTGGTGCACAACCACTCCCAGAGGTTGATGAATCCTGTGGCCTCGCGAGTGACCAGCGTCCCGCGGTACAAACCAATTGTGACCCACCTCACTCCAGCTCCTATGACTTCGATCGTCGGCACTCTGCGTTGACGAGCAGTTTCCAGACACATGAGTTCGGCGAAGGGCCGGGGAGGTCGATCCCAATAGAGATCGCGCACGAAGTGCCGTATCAGCCCGCCTCGGCAGTAGTGACGGACCACCGCAATTTCCTGCTCGTTTAGTGCTACCCGCCGAATCGCGCCGCGTCCACCGCTGATTGCGGATTGCTGGTTGCCGGTTGTGGATTGAAAAGCGGCTAGATCTGTCGAGATGATTCGCTCCCAACCTGGTTTAATCCACCAGGTCTGCTTGGGTAATTGCAGTTCCACAAAACCAGCGGGGACAGCACCAAGCGTCATGACTAAGGAGGAGGAGGAACGAGTTTATTGTGGTGGATTTCCCACAACTTGGCAGAGCGAGCAAAAACTTCATAGGAGGCAAAGAGTGCCGTCAGCCAGCCAGCGATCCCGCGTCGCCATTCTCCGCGCCACAGGTAGACCTGCAAGAATGTGAATAGCGGGACGAATAAGAGCTGCCACAGACCGACTTGTGCCCCCTGCGCAGCCAGGGCTGCTGCCTCGCGCGAGGAAGTGGCGTTCAGTTCTGTGAAGCGCTCTCGAATCGTTGCTTCACTTTGAGTGCGCGAAGTGGGCGGCGAGGAATGGAGCGTAGGCATTATACAGTTTCTATTTGACGGCTATCCATTCGTATGCGCCCTTCGACAGGCTCAGGGCGAGCGGGACCAGGACTCGCAACTCAAAGAAACCCCGTTCGTGCTGAGCTGGTCGAAGCATGAACGGGCCTAAAAATAACAACTAAGGATCATATGGAATCCATATTACAAATCTGATGGATGAACTGTGCTATTGACGGCAGAAGACAACAGTCGATCCACACCAACCAGGACGTCATTGACTGTAATGAGGCGCATACAGTCTTCGGTTCCGCGCGGACAGGTGTAGCCGCCATGCCGACTGCACGGTCGGCAGAACAGATCTTTTTGCTCGACGACCACCGCGCGTTCGCTGTAGGGGCCATAGCCCAGGCTCGGAGTCGTCGCGCAGAAAATCGCCACGACTGGCACGTCTCGTGCCACCGCGAGGTGCATTGGCGCGCTATCGTTGCTCACCACCGCCTTCGCACGATCGATGAGCGCCATGAACGTCTGCAGGTCCGCGCGACCGGCAAGATTTGTTCCACATCCGCCTGACTGTTCGTCCACCGCCCGCGCCACCGGTACATCGTCAGGACTACCACAGATGAGCACTCTGCCGTAGCCTTGAGCGAGACGCTGAACCAGACCAGCGTAGCCTGCGAGCGTCCAGCGCTTGGTTGGCCACACCGAGCCTGGACAAACCACAAACACTGGATCATTGTCCTTGACTCCAGCTTCACTCAGGAGGGCTTGGGCCTTGAGGCGTGCCGCTGGGCCATACTCCACTCGCGGTCTCTGCTTGCACTGCTCGGGTTCTACACTAAATGCCCGCATGAGGCAGAGAATGCGCTCGACCTCATGACGGTGCACATCGCGGACGGCGGTGCGGTGATACAGAAACCATCCGGGGCTCTGGCGAAATCCAATCCGTTGCGGAATGCCGGCCAGGGCGAGCAACACCGCGGTACGCAAAGATTTGTGGGGCGCAACCGCGAGAGTGAAACGTTCGTGCCGCAACCGCTGTGCAGTACGCCACAAGCCGAGCACTCCGTACCCATCAGTGCGTTTCGCATCGACCAGGACGTGGTCTACGGCTGAGTGATGTTCCAGTAAGGGTCTTGCCTGAGGGGTCGTCAGCACGGTGAGAGATCGAGGCGCGAGCCGCTGGCGTAATGCGACGAGGAGTGGAGTGGTGAGAACAACGTCTCCGAGGAAGCCAGTTTGGGCGACCAGCAGACGGGTGTCAGGAACCGGGCCGGGGGGTGAGTGAAGCATAGTTTCTTGACTCGATTGCCAGGCTATTCGTCAAGCTTGGTTGCCTCGTCAATCAGCATCACCGGAATATCGTCTTGGATCGGATAGCACAGCTTGCAGGCGCGGCAGATCAGACCATCTTGTTTATCGGTCAGTTCCACCTCTCCCTTACATTGGGGGCAAACCAGGATCTCAAGAAGTTCTTTGCTGAGAGCCATAAACATCTCCTCAGATACAGTTTAGGCGCCAATCTCGCGTTTGCGGAGACGGAGGACCAGATTATCTTCCGTCAACGTGCGTGGGTGGAGGAGCCAGGCACACAGACGCCGGTTCTCTTGCCGTTGCGTCGGATTTTTCTCCCGCAGCAATAGGGTATACCAGGTGTAGGCCGCGACGGGCAGCCCGAACATCACTAACAGGAAACGGGAGTAGCCTTTCACGAAACTCTTTCCTATCCGTTCCAACTCAAGACCGCTTTGTTACAGAGATAGTAGAGGATTGGCAGGTCGATTGGATAGTTGTGAAATCGATGCGCCTGATCCAAAGGGGTATCGAAAGGAATAAAGCGGCGCTTGGTCTTGTGATAGCCGCTCCAGAAGAAATGAAAGCGCGAGTTGAGACGCATGATGTTGGGAGTCGTGAGGATCAGTACCCCACCGGGTTTGAGTATCCGAGCCAGTTCGCTCAGGGCGATGCGGTGATTTTCGAGATGTTCGACGACCTCGATCAGTAACACGACGTCAAAGCTCGCATCGTTATAGGGAAGCCGTTTGAGTAGGTCTACCCCGTAATCAATAGGAATACCATCGAGAGACGGCCCTTCAGGCTCAAAGTTTGTGCCTCGTAGGAGAAAGCCGCGAGGCTTGAGCGCTTGCAGGATGTCCCCTTCTTTGCAGCTCACATCAAGTAAGCTCTTGCCGTTCACCGGGATATCCGCCAGGAGATCGGTCACTGCGGTGATGAGAAAAGGTGCCGCCATACGGTGTCTTGTATACTTTCCTGACGGGATGCTGAAGGGCTGTTCCTCCGGCTTCGACGGTTCAGTCTCAGCAGGGAATGCCCATCTCTTCAGCTTAGCTGGTCCTCGACCAACTCAAGCAGGCGCTCTCCCTGTTCAATCTCCATCCGCACGCGGAGGGCCACAAGCTTTCCGGTCACAAAAGGGAAACGTTCTAGCTTGACCAGATCTTTTTCGGTGGTCACGATCAAATCAAACTTCTGGCTCGCGAGAGAAATCGCTTGCCAGTTCGCTTGGGTGTACGCGTGATGATCAGGAAACTCGAGCACCTCTGCGACCTCTGCCTCCCACTCGCGTAGCGAACGGTAGAAAGGAACCGGATCCGCAATGCCGGTCAGTGCCACCACTCGCTTGCCGCATAAGAATTCCACCGGCAGCTCGTGCCACCGCCCCTGAGTCGATTCGACCAAAGCGGTCGGGATCAGGTCGCCATAGAACACCGGCCTCAGTGCCTGAAGGGCTGGCCACTCATCGTGTTCCTGCGCGCTTCCTTTGGTAATGATCACCACATCTGCCCGGCGTGCCGCAGCAAGTGGTTCACGCAGCGGCCCGGCCGGCAGAAGCCACCCATTGTCTGTCCCTTTCCTGCCGTTAACCAGGAGGAGGTCTACATCTCGTGCAAGACGGCGATGCTGGAATCCGTCGTCAAGGATTACCACGTCGAGGCCAAAGCGTTCGCGGGCAAGTTCTGCCGCGGCTGCGCGGTCACGGCCGCATATGACGACCCCAGCGAACGAGCGTGCCAACATGACTGGTTCGTCGCCGACCGCTGCTGGGGTGGCGAGAGCCTGGCCTGTCGTACCAACGACTGTGACACCAGAGTTTTTTCCCCCATATCCCCTGGTGAGAATCCCGACCTGGCGACCTCGATGCTGTAACGCCTGAGCGAGCCACAGGACCATCGGGGTCTTGCCCGTCCCGCCAACCGTCAAGTTCCCTACACTAATCACTTTGAGTGCGGGATGTTTGATTGGCAACCAGCGTCGATCGTAGAGCAGGTTCCGACCCCGAACGAGCGCGGAGAATCCGAGGGACAGCGGAATCAAGGCCAACCAGCCAATCTCTCCCCAGAATCCCTGGCGTTGCCAGAGGTGGCGTGTCAAGCGATGCGCGACGGTCATAACTCAAGGGGTTAGGGATTAGGGGATGGGGATTAGGGAAAAAGGGGGGAAATTTTCCTGATCCGTTCCCATTCTCTGTCTGCTTGATTCATTACTTCCCTTGCTTTACCAATCCCTGACCCCCAACCCCTAACCCCCCTTTTCCTAGCACTGCCGTCAGCGTGCGTTCTACAGCACCCTGGCCATTGCGGATCACCTCATAGGCGCGGTGGCCGGCTTCCTGCCGCGCGTGTCTATTGATCAAGAGCGGCAAAGCCTGCTGGCAGAAATCTTCCACATTGTGCACCTCGAACCCCCCTCCGGCGCGTGTCAAGTCTTCCACCACGGTCGTAAAGTTCCGGGTATAGGGTCCAAAACATACCGGCACCTGAGCAAGGGCCGGCTCAATCACGCTATGCCCCCCTGGCCCTTTTATCAGGCTCCCCCCGACAAATGCCAGGGCGGCAGTCTGGTAGAATGAGGCCAGCTCTCCCAAGGTATCCAACAAAAAGACCTCGGCATCAGTGACTGGCGCTGCGGGCAAGTGGCTGCGTTTGATATAGCGGTAACCGTCCCTCCTGAGTATTTCCTCAACCTCAGCAAAACGTTGTGGATATCGTGGGGCTAGCAACAACAGGAGGTTTGGGACCGCAGCGTGCAGCCGCTGATAGGCGTGCAACAAAACCTCTTCTTCACCGGCATGGGTGCTCGCGCCAATCAACACCAGCCGATCGACGAGGTCTGCCGTTTGCAAGATGGCCTGCCCTTGACCACTTCCTTCAGTGACAACGTCCATTTTGAAATTGCCGGTTACCAGGACCCGTTCTCGCGGAGTACCGGCGGCAATCAGGCGCTCCGCGTCGTCGCGGGTCTGCATACAACAGAGCGTGAGATTTTGAAAGACAGGGGCAAAGAGCGGGCGCAGCAGCCGATAGCGCGCTCGGGCACGTCTGGAGAAACGACCACTGACCAGAAAAGTCGGAACTCCCTCGCGTGCCAATGCCGAGAGACAATTCGGCCACAGCTCGGTTTCGGTAAAGAAAAAGGCGGCGGGGTGAAGGTGACGGAGTAGTCTCTTGAGCAACAGGGGGTGATCAAGTGGAAAGGAGATGATGGCATCGGCTTCAGCAATCTTGCTTTGGGCAGTGGCATATGCCGTAGGAGTCAGCACCGAAAGGAGCAGCGGCTTGTCTGGAAAGGTCTGTTTCAAGTCGCAAAGAAAAGG
>CAZAYE010000139.1:7222-7512 GCA_964489255.1 uncultured Enterobacteriaceae bacterium | reverse complement strand
TCCCTGCCGTTGTGAACGCCGTGCTCTCAGTGGCCCGGATAGCGCTGACCTCTTCGGTGATGTCAATGCCAACCGGGCACCAGGTGATGCAGCGGCCGCAGCCAACACAGCCGGAGGTACCGAACTGATCAATCCAGGTCGCCACTTTATGCGTGAGCCATTGACGGTAGCGGGACTTGGTAGACGTACGCACGCTCCCGCCGTAAATGTACGAGAAATCCGTGGTGAAGCACGAGTCCCACTTCCGCCAGCGCTCGGCCTGCTGGCCTGTCAGGTCGGTCGTATCCTCC
>CAZAYE010000139.1:0-7212 GCA_964489255.1 uncultured Enterobacteriaceae bacterium | reverse complement strand
GTTGCGATACAGGAGGTCTTTGATGTCGGTCGTGTCTAGGGTGCGCCCCATCTGGGCTGCCGTCTGTGCCACTACGGCCTCAGCGGCCTGTTGTTCTTCCTGACTCGCTGCGCGGTGGGGGACCTCTTGCAAGACTTCTGCGCCCCCCTCTGTCCCAACCTCAACTACGAAGTAATGCTGCTCACTTGCGAGTACTTCTGTTAAGGCGAGATCGAACCCGAACGTTGCTCTGGGCCCAGTGTGCATGGAGACACAGAAGCAGGTGCCACCCGCGTGCCCGCAGTTGACCGCTATGATGAACACGTTGTCACGGCGGGCTTTGTACACCGGATCAACGTAGGGACCTTGGAGAAAAACCTTATCTTGGATAGCAATTGCGTGCAGTTCGCACGAGCGGACCCCGATAAAAGCGAACCGGGGTATGGCTTCGTGCTCGGTGATGACTTGAAAACCCCGATCCTCACGCCGAGCTTGCCATAAACGCACGGTTGGCGGATGCAGAAATTGCTTCCACGAGTGTGGACCGACAGCATAACCAAACACCGCTGCATCGTTGCGCCGGGTGAGTCGGTAGGTGCCCCCCGCCTGGGTGTCCGACCAGCCAGCGGGTAACTCCGCCGGAGACGTGAGTTCGTCGTACACGATCGCCCCATCGCGGAGAGTCGGGCCAAGGAGCTGAAAGTTACGACGTTGCAACGCGGCAAACAGCGCGTCCAACGCGCTTCGTTCTATGACCTGCATGGGAGTACCTTGGTGCCTCTCATTTTGCGCCTTTCGTGTCTGTCATCCCAGTGTGGTTGCTATTCTACGCGGAGGTGGACGCCTTTTAAAGGACTGGCTAGATTTCCACTCTCTCCCCCAGAGTGAGAGCATCTGAGTATGGCCCACCTCTCAGGACAATGATCCCAGGATGAACTGACACGACACCGACCGGCTTCGTTGTGTGAAGTCGAATGGACCCACCTGGATCCGAGCGATTAATCGCGCCCTATGCAGCGGCTGGCGGCCGTCGTGCATGCCACGAGGTATGTACTTCATACGCATGCCCAACCTGCAAGACGGTCGCTTCCTCAAACGGCTTGCCGACGATTTGCAACGCAAGGGGAAGCCCACTGGCAGTGAAGCCACACGGCACAGTCAAGGCTGGTTGCCCGGTGAGATTAAATGGACAAGTGGCAGAGATAAGGGCGGCCATGAGACTCACTTCTCGTCCGTTAATAGTCGCAGAACGCGCCTCGTGCGGTGGTGGAGGAATCAACTCCCCTGGCGTGAGCAAAACCTCGACTCGCGTTAAGGCTGCCAGCATGTCCTGGCGGAACCGAGCCTTGGCGCGCTGCGCTTTGACATAGTCTGTTGCCAGCGTGGACTTCCCACGCTCCAGGAACTTGCGCACTTGGGGAGCGTAGTCCTCGGCTTGCGTCTGTAAATACGGTTCGTGCCAGACGTTAGCCTCGCCGTTCATAATCGTTTGGGCAATGGGCCAGGCATTGTCGAGGGCGGGGAGGGTGACCTCTTCAACCTGGGCTCCCAACCCGGCGAGCACTTTAACCGCGGCGTCGAAAGCGTTCTTCACCTCAGGATCGGTATAGTCTGGGAAAAAACGCGTTGGCACTCCCAGCCGTAGTCCTTTGAGGTCTCCGGTAAGCTTGGCAATGTAATCAGAAACTGGTGCCTCGCTTGATCCCAAGTCGTGCGCGTCGTGCCCGGCCAACGCCTGCAACATGAGCGCCGCATCCTTCACGGTTCTGGTCAGGGGGCCAACGTGGTCGAGCGACCAGGACAGCGGGGTGACGCCGAAGAGACTGATACGACCGTGTGTGGCTTTCAGGCCAACGACCCCACAAAACGCAGCTGGAATGCGGATCGAACCACCAGTATCGGTGCCTAGCGAGCCGGCGCACAGTCCGGCTGCCACGGCTACACCGGAGCCACTGCTAGAGCCACCGGGATTGTGATCGAGATTCCAGGGATTATTGACGCGCCCAAAATACGGACTTGGTGTGATGGTGGCGAACTCGTTCATATTCAGCTTGCCGAGGAGTATGGAACCGGCTGCGTACAAACGCTCGATGACCGTCGCGTCATAGTCGGGAACCTGGTCTTTCAGTACCTTAGAACCGCAGGTCGTTTTGATGCCTTTTGTGGCGATAATGTCTTTATGGGCAAGAGGAATGCCGTGGAGTGGGCCAAGGTAGGTGCCGCCACGGATCTGGTCTTCAGCCTTCTTCGCCTCCTGCAACGCTCGTTCTGTGGTGACGGTGATGTAACTGTTGAGTTTAGCATCGACCGCCTGGATGCGATCGAGGTATGCTTGAGTAGCTTCGACGGGGGAAACTGCACGGGTTCTGATTTGTTCAGAGAGTTGCGTAATGGACAGAAAACACAGTTCGTTCGCTGCCATGGTAGGTTCCTCCTTTGTGGGGGACTGTACCATAGAAAGCTGTCAGCAAGAAGATTTGCGGCTCGCCGATTCCCCGGTTCCTACCTTTTATGGGTGCCCTGATTGCCTCACGGCTCGGTTACGGTCACAGCCGTTACATACAGCATATGATCCCCTACATAGAGGCGACCTTCCATAACGAAAGGTTTACCGGCGATGTCTTCCTGCTGCAGCGGAGCAAGGATGTCATCAGAGCCGACCAGGCGCAGTCGCGGTGGGAAGAGATCCTTCAGCAAGCCCCAGCCGCTACTAGTGGTTGCCGTGAGGGCTTTGATTTCGCGGATGCGCAGCTTCCATTTGTGGTCTTTGATCTGGACGGTCAGGGTCTGCAACACACTGCGGCCAGTATCGTTAAGCGGAGCAAAGGCGCCGGTAATCCGTACTAACGGCGGCGGCTTGATGCGCGGTATGCCACCAACTTGTGCGAAAGCGAGAGAGAGCTGGGGTGAGCAAACGAGAAACGTAAGGAGGAAGAAGAAAGACCGCCGTTCACCCTTCGACAGGCTCAGGGTGAACGGGGAAAGTATTGAACCCTTTAGTGGTAGTCCGTTCATGCTGAGCCTCCTTCGGCTCCGCTCAGGACAGGCTTCAACAAGCTCAGGACCGGCCTATCGAGGCACACCTTCTAGACGCTAAACCTTAGACGCTTATTCCCTTCCCTGTGTCTCGGCAAACGTGTATTGACCGTCACGCAGCTCAACCCACTGGCCGCGTCCGGTGGTCTGGCCCTCAACGTCGAGGCTCGAGCGGATCACCGTCAGTTCTTCCTCAGTCGGCGGATCGAGAGTCTCAATCTTCGGTGCCATCTTCGGCGTAAAGGACATCTCAGCCAGGACCAGATCGACTGTGACAAAGGGGGAGACTGCCATCAGCATCAGCTCGCAGGATTTCTCTTCGTAACCAAACAGCGCCCATGGCGTCACCACTCGCCAGGGGCCGGTATCAGCTGGCAGCCCGGCTGCTTCGCGTGCGCCGGGGCCGGTGAGGAACCCTGGTGAGGAGATGAAATCGACTCGGTCAACGAACTTGCGCTTCTGCTGGTCGGTCATCAAGATTGTCCGCCAGCACTGCGCGGCAATGGTGTCGGCTCCGCCTGGTCCGCCAAAGCGACGGCCTCTTCCTGCCTCGTAGGGGCCAAGCACGGTTGAGTTGACGTTGCCGTAACGATCGACTTGCAATGTATTGAGAATACCGATGTCCACGTACCCGAGCTGGGCGAAGTTACCTGCCGTGTTCATCGTGCCCCATTGCAGAGCTCGGTATCCTGCGCGCGAGGCCACCATGGTCATCAACGGATCCCACGGCAGGAGTGCCTTGGGCGCCACCACTCCATCCTCGGTCAGATACTGTACCCCAGGCGTGTAGAGCCGTTGGGCTAAGAGAATGCTGTAGAGTGGTTCTCCGCCACCGCCCACCCAGTAGCTCTTGTTTTCCTCGATCAGGCGAGCGACCGTACAGATCAAGTGCTCGCGTTCGGCAAAGTGTGTGGCCGGCGTCATACCGTGTAACCCTCCCTGATGGTCTCGCGACGTTGCAGTTCTTGCAGCTTCTTCCAGCCTACCCGCTGCTCCAACATCTCCTCATGCGAACTCACACTATACACCCATTTGTCCAGATACGCCTGCAAATTGCCCTGCATCATGCCGCCAAAGCATTCGACGACATGCGCGACGTCCGAAGAGTAACGTCCCTGGACTGTGCCCGGATACGCACCGAACGGCGCATGCACGACGGCATCGACGACGAAATGGGGAATCGAGGTCCGTCCGGGGTCTCGGCGAAATTCGTCAGTTTCAACAATTTCTTCGGTTGAAATGATGACTTTCTTTGAAGCCAAAGCGCAGTCTCCGTGAGCAATGCCAGTCCCAAACACGCGCGCGTTGCCGTAGATGTCGGCCTGATGAACGTGAATAATCGACACATCAGGATTCAAGGCTGGGAGTAACACCACTGGTTTCCCAGAGAAGGGATCTTTGACCAGCTTGGCACCAGAGTTGGGAAACCCGTCAGTGCCGCCGAATGAGCGGACCCCAATGAACGGCAGCCCCTGGGCTCCCGCTTGTAGCCGGTAGGTCATCACCACGTTAGAGTACTCATAAGTCTTGAGTCGGCCCTCAGCCACGGCTTTTGAAAGCCAAGGCCCAAAGCCCACAAAGCCAATGTCAAGCTTGCTGGCGCAGCCACCCTCGACCAGGAGGGCTGCTGCCACGTAAGTAAACTTGCCACAAACCCACAAGTCTTTCTTTCTCTGGCGAATGACCTCGCGGATCAGCGAGCTGGGACCGCGCTGGAAGTAGTTACAATCGTAAGCGAAATAGTCACCGTCAGAGACAAGCCGTTTGACCGCCTCCTGCTCACTCATGAGTTTATTGACCAGCGTGCGAGGTTTATGGTCCCGCACCCAAGCACGAAATCCGTCCGGGTCAGGTTTGAGGTACTCGCCTTTCCCCTCTGTAATGATTTCCATTATGGTCGGGCCTCCTGCAGCAGTCTCGTGCCTTGATAACACAGGCGGTAGAGGCGTTCAATTGAATGGCTTCGAGGGGTTGCATTGGCTGGCGCTTTCCTTTATCCATTTGAACTTTATGAGTCCTTGTTAATCCTGAGAGGAAGGTTGGGGATGAGGATTTTGTTACTTGTGGCGCTGCTCGTTCTTCCTACCCTTGGATATACTGACGAGCGGAGTGCCGCGACTGGTCATATCGTTGCTCTGGAAACCTTTGACAATTACCAACCGGCGACATTTCCTGGGCAGTGGGAAGTACGTGGAGATGAGCGTGAAGCCCGGGTCGTCTACCGCATCGCTGAGGAAAGCGGGAACCGTTTCCTGCACGCACGAGCCGAAAAACAGGAGGTCCAAATCGGTCTCTCGCACGTGTTCGCGCCCGAGGAGTTCCCCATATTGCGCTGGCGCTGGCGCGTCGAGCAGTTGCCTGCCGGGGCAGACGAGCGGACGGTACAGACCAATGATTCAGCGGCGGCAGTTTACGTCATCTTTGATAATCGCATTCTGCCACGCGCAATCAAATACGTGTGGAGTTCAACCTTGCCGGCTGGAACGCGCATTGATAGCCCGGTGTACTGGCGAGCGAAGGTAGTGGTCTTGGAAAGCGGCGCGTCTGGCCTTGGTGAGTGGCGGCAAGAGACGGTCAATTTTTACCAGGACTACAAGGAGCTCTTCGGGGCTGAACCGGGCGAGGTCCAGGGCATCGCGGTATTGACCGATGCGGGTACCACCGCCACTGTGGCGGAAGCTGATTACGATGATTTTACCCTGCTCCCCCCGCATACCCTTCCTACAGAAGCGGTGAAGGAGGTCACTGCCCGCCTCTCACCTAATCTCACCGGAGCACAGTAAGAGGAGACGAGATTATGGCGCTCTCACAGACAGAGATTCAGGGCAAGCTGCGCAGCCTATCTGGCTGGGAGCTGACGAAAAACAAAGCTCTCCAGAAAAAGTTTACGTTTGGGAACTTTAAGGAAGCCCTCACCTTCGTCAACCAGGTCGGCGATTTGGCGGAGAAATCCGATCATCATCCGGACATCACCATCAATTATAATAAGGTGACCTTGAGTCTCTGGACGCACAGTGCCGGCGGCCTCACCGCCAAAGACTTTGACCTCGCCGGGCATATTGAGAAGATTGGCAAGACGGAATGAACAGGAAAACGTAAAACGTAACGAGTGATACCATTCCCCCTCTGTGTACGTTTTACGCCCTACGTTTTACGCTTTCATCTCCCTTGCCCCTCCACTTTCGCATCCTGATCGGTCTGCTCGCTGGCGCGGCGAGTGGCGCGCTCAGCCGCCTGCTCTTCGGCGACAGTCCTTTCCTCCTGAATTTTACGACCTATGTCGCCGAGCCGTTCGGGCGCTTATTCTTACGACTGATCTTCATGGTGGTGCTCCCGCTCCTCTTTTCGGCGCTTGCTCTTGGCGTCGCCGGGCTTGGCGACGTACGCACCTTAGGGCGCGTTGGACTCAAGACTTTTCTCTACACTGTGGCTGTCACCTCGGCGTCTGTATTTGTGGGGTTAGTCTTAGTGAATTTCTTCCGGCCAGGCGAAGGGCTGGCGCCGGAAACACGGGCTGCACTCCTGCAGACGATGCCCGCTCCACCGGCCCCAGCGGTGAGTGCCACGGAAAACCCTGTGCTGAGGACGCTGACCGCGATTGTGCCAGACAATCCGCTACGAGCCGCCTCCCAAGGGGAAATGCTCGCGGTGATGTTTTTCTCCGTGATGGTCGGCATCGGCATCGCCCTGTCTCCACCGGAAAAAGTCGAGCCACTGGTGAGGGTGCTCGAAGGGCTCTACGAAGTGGTGATGCGTCTGATTGATCTGGCGATGCGTCTCGCCCCTTATGGCGTAGCGGCTCTCCTTTTCACGCTGACTGCTCGCTTCGGGTTGTCTATCCTGAAACCCCTGCTGGGGTATATGGGCGTCGTGCTCGGAGGGTTGGGTCTCCATCTCTTGGTGACATACTCACTTCTCGTTCGGTATCTCGGCGGCATGCAACCCCACTTTTTCTTTCGCCAGATTAGTGAGGTCATGCTGACCGCCTTCTCTACCAGTTCCAGCAATGCGACCCTGCCGACCGCGTTGCGAGTGACCCAGGAGAAATTGGGGGTGCCGCGCGACATCGCTTCTTTCGTCCTCACTTTAGGCTCAACGGCAAACCAAAACGGCACGGCGCTCTTCGAAGGCGTGACCATCCTTTTTCTCGCCCAGTTCTACGGAGTGCAGCTGAGTCTAGGATCTCAAGCGTTAGTC
>CAZAYE010000138.1:5363-7530 GCA_964489255.1 uncultured Enterobacteriaceae bacterium | reverse complement strand
AATTTATCAGGGTTTTAGGGGCCATGCAGTGAACAGACTTTTTGTTTTCTACTTAGTCCCGCGCTCTGTGCGGTTTCCTCAAGCTCGAGTTTCCCCATACATGCCGCATACGTTCATCATCTCGGCAACGGCCTTGGGCAAAGTCACCTCTTGCGTAACGAGCCGATAGGCGGCAGCGGTAATCGCCTGGCGTTCGTCCTCATGCGCCAGGTAGTACCCGATAGTATCTGGCAGCTCGGCCAGACTCGCTTGCACGAAATGTTCGCCAGCCCGGTACGGGGTGGTATCACCCAGCGGCTCGGAGACCACTAACGTCCCACATCCCATGCTTATTACAAAGCGTTCCCCGGCAAAGTCACAGGGATGGTGGGTCACATTCAACAAGATCCGCGCGCGATTGAGCAATTCGGTTCGCTGTTCGCCATAGTATCCCTCTAGAGTCACCAGCTTTATCCCCCTTAAGGCCAGGCCGCGTCGGACAGACTCCAGAATGACCTTTCGTCTCCGGTTCGCCATCGAACCGAGGAACAGGACCTCGATATCGCGCTCTCTGGCCAGGTTGATACCCATTCGCGGATGATACCCGACAGGAACGAAGCGCGTGGGAAAACCCATGTGAGTCAAGAATTGGTGCTTTGGCATGGTGGAAGTAAATATGAAATCGAGCCAGCCCTTGGCAAAGTGCTCCTTGAGCCAGATATATTGGGACATCCAGTACCAGAGGAGGACATTAAGCTTCTTGACTGCTGGCTGGTTGAAAAAGAACAGCGAAAAGATGGCCGCTCTTATCCTGGCTCGCACTGGGAGCGGCATGATGGCCTTAAGCAGTCTGAGGACCCACCCTGAGGGCCCTACCCTCTGAGTGGCTGCGACGGTCCATAATCCCCGCCGCGCAGCTGAGAGGTTAAGCGTTGGCGGAGGGAAGGGCTCGAATTGCCAGAGAATGGTGGTCGGCCGCCGCCCTTGCCAGTGACTGAGCAGGTTAGTGTAGCAGGGGAGGCCCATGCCGACGAACAATAAGATATCAGCGGCAAGCGCATCCCGATCCCCGTCTTGCACCACGGTCGGCTGGAAGCCTAACTGCGAGAGCGTGTCGAGCAGCGTCTCGCAAAACTCAAAATAGAAAGGGTGTGTGGTGGGCGCGGTGATACATACCGTCCGCCGGCCTTGCTCGGGTTGTCGATCCACGCGAAGCTCCTCCGTCTGTGTCCTGGTCAGCTGGCAGGCCTACATTTCCTGGCCTTCGTGATCCTCTTGCTGCGATGGTTTGTCGAACTGACAACTCAAAGTTCATAACAGGCTCTAACCAGCATACAGGTAGTCTCGGTGGCGTCGCTCGAAGGTGTCTGGGTCATCGATTTCCTGCTCGGTTTGATCACCGTCTGTGTACCCCAAAATCCGTAGCGCCTCGGCTGGGGTGGTAAAAACGAAACGCTCTGCAGCCGAATGCTCCAGGGTACTGTCCAGGTTGCGCCGCATGATAGCTATTGTATCTGGTCTATTAAAGAGGTGGGTTCGAACAGCAAACGTCAGATACGGACGCTCCAGGTGGCTCAGAATATCATCGATACCAGCACGCAGAGCCTTTGGATTGTCGTTCAATAAAAACTTCTGTGTGTAGTGCGCAGGGGCTGGCCGCAGACGCACGAAATCATAGAGCCTACGCTTCCAGGAATGCCTAACAATTCGGCTAGATTGTGGAAAGATCCAGGTGCCGTCCTCTTGCTGCACGTCAGGCGATAGAAAATCCTTTTGAGAGGGCCGATAAGGTCGCTGCGGAATCCGGGAGCAATCTGGGGCAACGCCTGTGTAAGCACCTAGCGCGGGGAAGCGCCGTACTTCCTTGCCCAAAACCGTAGAGAAGTCGTAATGGATCTGCAATTCGTTTACCAACTCAATAGTGGCCTGGTTCGTCCAATCCGCGCCCATGCTGAACGAGGTTGGTTTGCGCTGAAAAAGCTTTTCAAAGGTACCGACCCCCATGTGGATGCAGTGATTGACCCACTCCTGGTTTCCATAGTCTTCGATCCAGCAGTTGCCATCGGCATCCCAATGGTAGGCATGTACATGGAGGCCAACTTCGTCGTGGGCAGCGAACAGCTCCTGGAAGGCTTCTCGATAGTGCGCAAAAGCCCAAGCTGGGGAATGATAGGTCTCTGCAATCTGC
>CAZAYE010000138.1:0-5353 GCA_964489255.1 uncultured Enterobacteriaceae bacterium | reverse complement strand
GTCCGGCAGCGGGTATGCTGTGTGAAGACTGCTCACTCAAGGCGAACGCCGTCTGCAACTATAGCACAATAACTCTTGCGAGCGAGTTTCGGATACAGTCGCCGGTTTCCAGCGCCCGGTTGAGTTTTTCTCGAAGGGAAAGCATAGTGTCTTCTCATTTCATTGGCAGGGATACCTGCATTGGACCAGGAGGACGAGATGGCTAGCGCCTTGGATGGTGTACGGGTCATAGAGCTCGCGCAGGGCATTGCCGGCCCTTACACCGGAATGTTGCTTGCTGAGCAGGGAGCGGAGGTCGTCAAAGTTGAGCCCCCACACGGCGATAAAGCCAGAGGCACCCCAGGCTTCCATGTGTGGAATCGTAGCAAGCGCAGCGTTATCGCTGACCCTACCACTGCCGAAGGCAAAGAACTTATCCACCAGCTTACCGCAACGGCTGATGTGGTTTTGATCGACGCACAGCCTGGAGACGAAGACTCTTTCAGCTATGAAGCCCTCTCTCAAGACAATCCAGGTCTGATTTATTGCCACCTTCCCGCCTTTGGCAGTCAAGGCCAGCACGCTCGCCGGTACCCTGATGACACACTCGTAGCCGCAGTCAGCGGTCTATTGGGTAGCCAGTGGTCGCACCGCGATGGCGGGGTCTACCTCGTCATTCCTATTGCCAGTTATGGCGCCGCCTTTGTCGCCAGTGGTTCTATCTCCGCCGCACTCTTCGAACGCGAGCACAGTGGCAAGGGACAGAAACTTGAGGTGTCGTGGCTGGCGGGCGCGTTTGCTATGCAAACAGGCACAATCCTCTATCATCCAGAAATGTTGCGCCTCTTCAGCGGTCGGCTTAATCCACTGGGACCTATCCCGGTCTACCGGCTCTACCAAGCGCAGGATGACTGGTTATTTGTCGCCTGCGGGAATACCACCTTCTGGAACAAATTCTGCTTGGCCTTGGAACAGCCCGAGTGGGTCTCTGACCCACGTTTCGAAAAAGCGCCATGGGGGATTACCCCTCAAGATCGAGACCTCTTGGCCGAGAAGATTACCCCCATCATCGCGAGCAAGCCGCGAGAAGAATGGCTGCGCATCCTGCGTGAGCACGACGTGCCCTGTGCGCCGGTCACTAGCCGGCAGGAGTTTATCGAACATCGCCAGACCATTCACAACGGGATGCGCGTAGAACTCGAAGATCCAGAGTTAGGGAAGACCGTGCAGATGGGGATCCCTGTACGCTTTGATCAAACCCCAGGCGTGATCAAAGGTCCTGCCCCCTTACTCGGACAACACACGAAAGAAGTCAAAACAAGTCTCGGACAAGTCGAAACCAATCTCAGGCAAGTCAAGGCAAGTCTCGAACAAGTCAAAACAGGTCTTTCAGAACAGTACGGAAAATCTCTCCCTCAACCTGAAAGACCCCGGACTCCGGACTCCGGACTTCTCCACCCGCTGCAAGGTGTTCTCGTCCTCGACTTTGCCAGTTACATCGCCGGTACTTTCGGCCCTATGATGCTGGCTCAGCTTGGTGCGACGGTGATTAAGGTTGAGTCCTTGCAGGGAGATGCCTTCCGTTCTTTTGGCTTCGGCTTCCTCGGCTGGAATCAGGGGAAACGAGGCCTTGCCGTGAACTTGAACAGTGCCGAAGGCAGAGCAGTTGTATACGATTTGGTCCGCAAGGCTGATGTCGTCGTAGAAAATCTGCGCCCTGGCGCGACGAAGCGGTATGGGATTGATTACGAAACGCTCTCGCAATTCAACCCCCAGCTGATTTACGCCACCGTTACCGCCTTTGGCTCCAGCGGCCCGGACCATGACCAGCCAGGGTTCGACCCTCTCTTACAGTCTCGTTCTGGCATCATGCGCGCCCAGGGTGGACATGGACATCCGCCCTTTTACCTCACCTGCGGAGTCTGCGATTACGCGGCAGCACTGCTGACGACGTATGGTGTCACCGCGGCTCTTTACGCGCGGAAGCGCACCGGCAAAGGCCAGCATGTGGAAACCTCTCTCCTGAACGCCGCGATGGCGGTTCAGTCCGGGAGCTTCATTTTTTACGACGGCCGACCGGATTTAGAAAATGGCGGACCGGATTTGTGGGGAACCGGGGCCCTGTACCGCATCTATCCGACGGCCAACAATTCCCTTTTTCTCGCCGCTGTGGAAGCCCCACATTGGCGAGCTCTCTGTGAAGTGCTGGGGCGGACAGACCTTGACCGTCGCTATAGCTTTGCCGAGGCGCATCGAGAGCCTATGGAAGGTGCGCTCGGACAGGCCCTAGCCGAGGTGTTCGCAACTAAAACCACGGAATCATGGCTTTCTCTATTAGATGCAGCCGGAGTGCCTTGTGCGCCAATACTGCCGCTTCCCCCGCTTTTCAGTGACACACACATCGCGGCCAATGATTTGATCGCCATCCACACACACCCGCAGTGGGGCGAAGTGCGTCAGACTGGCATTCTGACTAAATTCTCTCGCACTCCCGCAACCCTTCCATATGTAGCCCCGTTGCTGGGGCAGCACACGACAGAGGTGTTGCAGGAAGTAGCCGGGTATGGACAAGAGAAAATTGCGCAATTGATAAGAACCGGCGTGGTTAAACAAGCGTAACCTTACAGGAGGGGCACGGCATGCCGTGCCCCTACAAAGGTGCAGGTTCCCTTTCTCTGGGAAAGAGAGAAGGCAGCTTGTCGCACAGTGACCAAAGTGGTAGATCGAGCAAACGATCACCGAGGAGGATCCCATGGCGGAAAAATGGAACATCGCTGGTGAATACTTTGAATCGTGCAACTGCGACCTGATCTGCGCCTGCTTGGTGCAAGCGCCAACTCCGCGCGACCGTTGTGATGCGGCCCTGGCCTTTCACATCAATAACGGAACGTATGGACAGACCAGCTTAGATGGGCTGAACGCCGTCCTGGTTGTTTCCTTCCCTGGTCCAGGCAAGATGCGCAACGGCAACTGGACCGCAGCGGTGTACGTCGATGAGAAAGGCTCCGCAACTCAACAGGACGCTCTCGGCAATATTTTCTCCGGCAAAGCAGGTGGGACTCCAGCCGCGATATTTGCCGGGCTCGTCACCAAGTTCCTCGGCGTGAAGGCAGCGCCCATCACGTTTGACATCAACGGCAACGATCGACGGTTGACTATTCCAAACATCCTGGAGATCGACATCACTGCAGTCACCGGTCGTGATGGGACCGAACCACTCTGGGCGACAAACGTCGGGCATCCGGTGTCCGCGAAACTTGCGCTCGCCCAGTCGCGAGCATACCGCTACAGCGATCACAACCTGGGCTGGAATACGAGCGGTACCAACGGCCATTTCTCCTCGTTTAGTTGGGCAGCGTAAGAAGCAGTTAGCGATCAGCGATTAGCTGCAGCTTTCAGAAAAGACCAAAGTAGACACGGGTGAGCCTTCGTCCGTGCCTTCATCTGCTCCTTTCCTTTCCGGTCCCTCAACCATCACACCCAAACTCTTCAGACGATGGCTTGTCCCTACGCCGCAGAGATGGTAGGCGTGCAGAAAAGGAGGGATGGCATGAAACCCCGCATTGCTTGGCTCTTCACTCTTTGTATCTTCGCCATCAGCATCTCTGCGTCAGCCCAGGAGTCAAAACCTTCTATCCGATTCGGTTTACAGGTCGCTCCGCAACAGACCACGGTCGAAGAAATGAAGGATGTTTGGAAAGAGGCAGAAACCCTGGGATTCGACACCTTATGGGTCAACGACCACCTCCTCCCCAGCGTCGGTCCGGAAGACGCACCAAACCTCGAAAGCTGGAGTGTATTGGCCGCAATGGCAACCGCAACCTCGCGGGTCAAGATCGGCGCTATGGTGACGAGCAATACCTTTCGCCATCCTGTCGTACTGGCCAAGATGGCCACGACTATCGACCACCTGAGCAATGGCAGGCTCATCTTGGGTATCGGCACTGGGTACCTTGAATCTGAACACAAGGCGTACGGGATCACGCTTCCTCCGCTTAAAGAACGGATTGATCGGTTCGAAGAGGCGCTGCAGCTCATTACCACCCTGTGGGCGGCGGAATCGCGGGTGTCATTCACAGGGCAGTACTACACGCTGGTCAATGCTCCCTTTGCGCCTCAGCCGCTGCAACGGCCACATCCACCAATCATGATCGGCGGCACCGGTGAAAAACGCATCTTGCCTCTCGTAGCCCGCTACGCCCAGATGTGGAACATCCCGAGTATGGCGCCAGAAGAGATCGCAGCCAAGAGTAAAGAGTTAGAAAAGGCCTGCCGCAAAATCGGCCGCAACTGTGGGGAGATCGAACACTCCTACCTTACCCCTCTCTTCATCAAAGCCGACCCAGCTGAGGCACAGGAACTCTTGCAACGAATCGCTGAAGTGCGAAGGATAAGTGTCGAACAAGCGCGTAAGAGTATTTTAGTAGGCGATCCAGCGACAGTTCGGCAGCAGCTACAAACCTATATCGACGTGGGAGTGACCCACTTCATCATCAACCTGCGCCGCCCTGGACTGTACGACCGCGAGGGTGTGCGGCTGTTCGCCACAGAAATCATGCCAGCGTTTCGTTCGAGGAGCATTCAGCAATCAGAATAGTAGGTTGGGCTGAGCGTGCGAAGCCCAACGCTGCTGGTGTTGGGCACTACGTGCCCAACCTACGAACTGGATTCAACGACCCAGCAGCTGGAGGGTGCATTTCCTGCACCAGAAGACCGGTGCGCACAGCGCACCCTACGAGGGCTACCGAAAAACCATCATTGGCTCCTCTCTTCTCAGCAAGCAACTGTGAGAGAAAACAGGCACGCCCCAGCGGACTCTCCTCTCCCTTTCTGCTACAGTGCCCCTCTTTATGCACTCATCACGTGAGACTCGGGCATTTGTGTTGTTGACGCTAGTGACTATGGTGTGGGCAGGACTGATGCCGACTGGGAAAGTCGCCCTGCATAGTGTTCCCCCTATGACCATCGGTGCTATTCGCATGACGCTTGGCTCCCTGCTGCTCTTTCTGTACCTCCGACGCGAAGCAGCCAAAGTTGCATGGAGCCCGCACTTAGTAGGAAGTTTCCTGTTTCTTGGTTTTGCTGGTTACCTGATCGGTGTAGGTTGTAGTTACTACGGCCTGCGGCAGACGACCGTAACGAATGCCTCGTTACTCAACGCTGCCTCACCAGTTTCGCTCGCGCTACTGTCTGTCGTATTTCTCAAGGAACATTTGCCTGCCAGAGGGTGGATGGGCATTGGGCTTTCGATGCTTGGTGTCGGCGTCATCGTCACCCGCGGCTCCTGGGAGGTCGTTGCCCAGAGCCAATACAACCCAGGAGACTTACTGCTGTTAGCAACGCAAGTCAGTTGGGGGATCTACACGATCTACGG